>JBKJQD010000384.1:0-6672 GCA_046594125.1 Aestuariivirga sp. | reverse complement strand
GCCATTGCGGCCGGGCATCATGACATCCATGAAGGCAATGTCGAAGTCGTTATTGACATAGGCCGCAATCGCCGCCTCGCCGGAGTGGGCCACCGTAACCTGATGGCCTTCAAGCTCGAACAATTCACCCAGGGAATTGGCATTGTCCTCGTCGTCGTCAACCACGAGAATGCGCAATGAATTAGCCATCAGACGGCCTCCTTCAGCGTTTGATCCGGCATCTCCGCCGCCGCAAACGGCAAGATGATGGTGAAGACAGCACCCTGCCCCGGCTCGGACACGATATCGAGCCGCCCGCCGTGCTGGCTGATAACCTGCTCGACGGCCGGAATGCCAAGGCCGGTGCCGAAACTCTTGGTGGTGAACAGCGGCTCGCGGATTTTCTCCAGAAGTTCGGGGCGGATTCCCGGACCATTGTCGGCCACTGATATTTCTATGCCGCGCGCCGTGTGACGCGAAGTGACAACAATCCGTGGTGTCTGCTGCCCGGCCATGGCCTCCGCCGCGTTGGCGATCATATTGATGAGCGACCGCGACAGCCGCGCCGGGTCAACATGCGACTTGAGCGCGCCAAGGCCGAGATCGCACTCGATGTGGATCAGCTCCGGCAAATTGCCCGCCTCCTCTTCCACCAGCGTGGCGATCCAGTCGTCCAGAACCGTCAGTTCCGTCTGCAGGGCGCGGCTGCGTGAAAACTCCAGAAGCTGCGTGATGATGTTGTCGCAGCGCGAGATGCCGTTGGAAATGCGCTGCAACTGCGCCTCGACGCCGAGGCCCTTGCCCTTGATGCGGCGCTCGATCAAGTAAGCTGCGGTGCGGACCGACCCCAGCGGATTGCGGATTTCGTGGGCGACGGTGGCGGTCAATTGTCCAAGCTGCGCCATGCGGTTCTTGCGCAGCAAATTGTCCTGGGCGTCACGCAATTCGGTGAGATTGGATTCAAGCTGGCGGTTGAGTGTCACCACATCGCCATTGATCATCTGCAGCTGCTGGGCAAAGGCCTGCGACTCGGCTTCGGCGTTGAGCGACATCTGGTGCGCCGCCTCAAGCTCGCGGTATTTGCGCGTCAGGAAACTCCCGGTCCAGTGGCCATAAAGCACCACGCCCGAAACCATTACGGCGATGGCGCCGCCGATCAGATACTCGAAGCGTTTCAGATTCTGCATCGCCGCCCCATAGCGCGCCGCATGGGCCGACTGGATTTCCCGCACCGACTGCACCGAGTCATCGAGACGCCGCTTCAGGACATCGTAGCCGCGATCCATCAGGCCCATGGAGTGGGCGGCCTTTTCGATATCGCCACGGCCATATTCGAAGAGCGTCCGCTCACCGTGGCTAACCATGGCCGCCATCGCCTGGTCGATATAGGTGAGCGTCTTCAGCGGGTGGCTGGCCATGGTGGCTGGAACATTACCGGCAATCTCGGCGCGGATGGCATCAACCGCCACCGAAAAACGGCTGGCGGCGGCTTCAAGTTTCTGCCGCGCCGCATCGGGAGCCTTCGACTGGAAGATATTGTTGGCCGGCGCGTTCACATCCGATGCCAGATCGCTGAGCTTCCATATCTCCGAGAAGCGGCCGCTCCACTCCTCGTTGGTCGCCGCACTCGCCTCATAGATGGCGCTCAATTGATGACTGAGATAGAGGCCGCCGCCCACCGCGATCAAATCGAAAGCCGCGAGTAGAAAGTAAATGAGGTGTAATTTGGGCCATGACCGCTGCGGTGCCGCTTTGGAATGATCGTAAACGGCATCAAGTGTCATGCTGCGGCACTCGCCAATTCGTCGAGTGGAAACCAGCCAGTGATCGTGGTGCCGGCACCCGGCGCTGTCACAATGTCCATGCCACCGCCATGCTCCTGGAGAATCTTCTCAACGGCTGGCAGCCCAAGTCCAGTGCCGAAGCTCTTGGTCGTGAACAGCGGTTCAAGCGCCCGTTTGCGCACGTCTTCGCTCATGCCTGGACCATTGTCCCTGACACTGATTTCGAGACCACGAGCCGTGAAGGCCGTCGATATGCCGATCATTGGTGTCGGTGTGGTGAATTTGGCGGGCTCGGCACCATTGCCCACCATCGCTTCTGACGCGTTTGAAACCAGGTTGATGATGACCCGTGTCAAACGTCCGGCGTCAAATTTTACTTGCTTTCCGCCAAGTCCCGGATCGAAGTCGATCGCCACGGCTTCTGGAAGTTTTGGTGCTTCCTCTATCAGAACCTGCTCCAGCCAGTTATCGAAGTCGATGAGTTCGGCATTGAGCGCCCGCGTGCGGGCGAAGTCGAGAAGCTGGGTGATGATGTTGTCACAACGCGTGATGCCGTTGCTGATACGCTGCAACTGCGGTTCGACGCCAAGCCCCTTGTCCTTCACCTTGCGTTCGAGCAGGAAGGCCGAGGTGCGCACGGCGCCCAGGGGGTTGCGCAATTCATGGGCGACGGTCGCCGTCAATTGTCCCAGTTGCGATAACCGTCCCTTGCGCAGCAAGTCATCCTGGGCATCGCGCAGCTTGCTGAGATTGTCGGACAAGTCACGATTGAGGCGAATGATATCTTCGCTGACACGGCGCAGCTCACTGGCCGACGTCTCAGCTTCGGCGCGGGCGCGTTCGGCATCATAGCGGGCGGTCTGCACCGAATCCAGTTGCCGCAAGGTCGAGCGGAACATGAGGGCGGCCGAGCCGACGCCGATCAGGCAGGCGGCGGCGGCAATGGCGGCCATCAGCCCCAGTTGCAGCTTCATGTTGTTCAGACGGGCACTGATCAGCCGTTCGAAATTGACAGAAGCGGCAGTCCAAGTCGTGTTGAGTTCGTCACCAATGCGTGCCGACATGTCGTCGAAGGCCTTGATAATTTTGGCTTTGTCCGGCGCTCCGCCGCCGCCGGTTCCGCCCAGCAAATCGGCAATGTCCCCGGGGTGGCGCATCATCTCCGTGCTATGGGCGATAGCATCCTTGTAAATCCCGGCGTTCAAGGCCGATTCACTGGCGGCAACATAAGTTTCGGCCATCCGTTCCTGTGACTCCTGCCAGTTTCCGGCGGCCATCAGAATATCCACCTCCTCGGCAACCAACACGGTGCCGTCACGCAGGGCCCGCACGACCCTTGTCAAGGTTTCCACATAGTCGGCGAGCAGGCCCGGCGCGTGCAGGCCGACGATCGAACCGAGATAGTAAGTCTCGGCATAGGGATCGAGAATGATGTTCGATTTAGCCGCGGCTTCCGCCAGCAAATCCGCGAATGGCTTGATGGCATAACGCTTGTCGCTGCCGGTTGAATAATAGGTGGCGATGGCTGTGGAAATCTGCCGGTCGAGACCCAGGCGTCTGGCAATGACGCTACCCTCCTTGCGCAGGCGCAGCATGTCGGCCTCGGAGGCCTTGCCGCGCGCCATGCCCAGCATCACCGGCTGCACGATACGATTGAAGGCAATGCCGTCCATCTCGCGTTCGGCAAAGGTCATGTCCTGGCGCAACGAGCGCATCATGAAGAACGACAGGACGAGCATCGGCAGCAAGAGTACGGTGACGATGCCGCCAAGCTTCAGCCCGGCAATGCGCGAGGAGAGAATTTCGGTCATTTCAAATAATCCGTTGCAACGGCGGAACCGGCCCGCAGGTCTTGGGAAGTTGCATCACATATGGTAAAAATTCGATTGATGAGCGAAAATGCCCCCGCAATCCGGACCGGCGGCTGCCAATGCGGCGCCCTGCGCTATCGTATCGAAAGTGCGCTTACGCCGCCTGCGGCACGCCGTTGTTCATGCGCGAGGACGGCGATGCCAATATCGAGATGGCCATCGGTACACTGGATGACGCCAACGCCATTCCTCCGATGACGGAACAATCGGGCATTGAGAGCAAACTCCACTGGTTCGATGCCATGCGCGATCTCCCGCCGGAGACGACGGCTGAGTCGCGCACCCCGGAGGACATGCAGAAGCTCAAGAGTTTCCAGCACCCCGATCACGACTAGGCCTACCCTTCTCCCGCTTGCGGGAGAAGGACACAGCGGAACGCGCCGGATGAGGGGCTGGCCACGGGGGAAACCCCTCACCTGTCATGCTGCGCATGACGTCCTCTCCCGCTGGCGGGAGAGGTTAGGCGGCCGGCGTCAAATGCGATTGCCCGGCTCTCCCACGGGAGATGCGTTGCAATGCCAGCCTTCAGTTTCAAACGGTCAATCTTTATGAAGTCCGGCTAACCAGCGACTGCGGCCCTTATCGCCGCCAGCGCTTCCTCAGCCTTCGACGCGTCGGGGCCTCCCGCCTGGGCCATGTCTGGGCGGCCGCCGCCACCCTTGCCGCCGAGAACAAGGGAACCCACCCGCACCAGATCGACCGCGTTGAAGCGCGAGGTAAGATCGCCGGTGACCCCGACGATGAGGCCGGCCCGGCCCTCGTCATTGAGGCCGATCAGCGCCACCACGCCGGAACCGAGCTTCACCTTGCTGTCGTCAACCACGCCCTTAAGGTCATGGGGCGCGATGCCCTTCAGCACCCGCGCCAGGAATTTCACACCATTGATCTCGCTGATGCCGTCGTCACCCGGGGCTGCCCCGCCGCCCAGCGCCAGCGCCTTCTTGGCTTCCGCCAGTTCGCGCTCCAGCTTGCGGCGCTCCTCAATCAGCGTTTCGACGCGCGATACCACTTCGGAAGGCTGCGCCTTCAGCGCCGCCGCCACGGCCTGCACGCGGCGGTCCTGCTCTTCGAGATAGGCCCGCGCCGCGGGACCGGCCAGCGCTTCGATGCGGCGCACGCCTGAGGCGCTCGCACTGTCCGACAGCACCTTGACCAGGCCGATGTCGCCGGTGCGCGACACATGGGTGCCGCCGCAGAGTTCCAGCGAATAAATCGGCTTTCCGGCGCCATGGACATTGCGCCCCATCGACACGACGCGGACCTCATCGCCATATTTCTCGCCGAACAGCGCCATGGCGCCCTCGGCGCGGGCCGCATCGACCGACATCAGACGGGTCGTGACCGGATCGTTCTGCAGCACGATCTCGTTGGCGATCTGCTCCACCTGGGCGATCTCGTCGTGGCTCATCTGCTTGTTGTGCGACACGTCGAAACGCAGGCGGTTGGGTTCGACCAGTGAGCCCTTCTGCGCCACGTGGGTGCCAAGCGTGATGCGCAGCGCCTCGTGCAGCAGGTGGGTTGCCGAGTGGTGGATGCGGTTGCCCGAGCGGCGCCCATGATCGACGGCAAGTTCGACGGCATCACCGGGCTTCAGGTTGCCCTGCTCCAAAATGCCATTGTGGCCGATGACGTCGCCCACCCGCTTCTGGCTGTCGCTGACGCGGAACAGCGCGCCGTCTGCCGTGCGGATCAAGCCGTGATCGCCGGTCTGGCCGCCAGACTCGCCATAGAATGGCGTCTGGTTGACCACAATGGCCCCGGACTGGCCAGCCGTGAGGCCCTGGACCTCCTTGCCGTCAACAACGATGGCGCGGATGACACCTTCCGCCACCTCTGTATCGTAGCCGAGGAATTCGCTGGCCCCGTGGCGCTCGCGCAGTTCAAACCAGATGGTCTCGGTCTTGGCCTCGCCCGAGCCTTTCCAGGCCTTGCGGGCGTCCACACGCTGGGCTTCCATGGCGGCGTTGAAGGTATCGGTATCGACCTTGATGCCGCGCGGCTTCAGCGCGTCCTGGGTCAGGTCAAGCGGGAAGCCATAGGTGTCATAGAGCTTGAAGGCCGTATCGCCGGAGAAGGTGGCGCCATCGGCCAAGTTCGCCGACTCGTCATCAAGAATGCGCAAGCCCCGTTCCAGCGTCTTGCGGAAGCGGTTTTCCTCGAGCAGCAGCGTCTCGGTGATCATCTCCTGGGCGCGCACCAATTCCGGATAGGCAGCCCCCATCTCGCGCACCAGGGCTGGCACCAGCTTCCACATCAGCGGGTCTTTCATGCCAAGCAATTCGGCATGGCGCATGGCGCGGCGCATGATGCGGCGCAGCACATAGCCGCGGCCCTCGTTGGACGGCAGCACGCCATCGGCAATGAGGAACGACGAGGCGCGCAGATGGTCGGCGATGACCCGGTTCGAGGCCTTGGCCTTGCCTTCGGCGGCAACCCCGGTCTTGTCGATGATGGCGCCGATCAGCGCCCGGAACAGGTCGGTCTCGTAATTGTCGTGGATGCCCTGCAGCACGGCGGCGATGCGCTCAAGGCCCATGCCGGTATCGATCGATGGCTTCGGCAGGCTGACGCGTTCATCCTTCGAGACCTGCTCGAACTGCATGAAGACGAGGTTCCAGATTTCGATGAAACGGTCACCGTCGGCATCCACGGAACCGGGAGGTCCACCCGGAATTTTGTCGCCATGATCGAAGAAGATTTCCGAACACGGGCCGCACGGGCCGGTATCGCCCATCGACCAGAAATTATCCGAGGTCGGGATGCGGATGATGCGGCTGTCGGGAACCCCGGCGATCTTCTTCCACAGGGCGTGGGCTTCGTCGTCCTCGGAATAGACCGTGACGGTGAGCTTGTCCTTGGGCAGGCCCAGCTCGCGGGTGATCAGCGTCCAGGCCCATTCGATGGCGTCGGGCTTGAAATAATCGCCAAACGAGAAGTTGCCGAGCATCTCGAAGAAGGTGTGATGGCGCGCCGTGTAGCCGACATTGTCGAGGTCATTGTGCTTGCCGCCGGCGCGGACGCATTTCTGCGCCGTGGTG
>JBKJQD010000252.1:0-6047 GCA_046594125.1 Aestuariivirga sp. | reverse complement strand
TTGTACTCACTCTCCTGACCCTGCCGCTCCTCAGGGGAGCTGCGTTCGCCCACGCCGTGGCCGAAGGCGACAAAGGCTACATTCAGGAAATCTCGGGCATCAACATCATTCCGTTCATCTATTCGGGCGCCAAGCACATGGTGACGGGTTATGATCACATTCTATTCCTCTTCGGCGTGATCTTCTTCCTCTACAAGCTGAAGCATATCTCCGTTTATGTGAGTCTTTTTTGCCTTCGGGCATTCGACCACGATGCTCCTGGGCGTGTATTTCAACATCGGAATCAACAACTACATCATTGATGCGATCATTGGACTGTCGGTGGTCTACAAGGCCATGGACAACATGGCGGCGTTCCAACGGTGGTTCGGTTTCCAGCCCAACACCAAGGCCGCAACGCTGATTTTCGGTTTCTGTCATGGCTTCGGCCTGTCTTCGAAGATTCTCGATTACGACATTGCCTCTGACGGTCTGGTGCCAAATCTTCTTGCCTTCAACGTCGGGGTGGAAATCGGCCAAATGCTGGCACTTGCCGCCATCCTGATCGTCATGGGCTACTGGCGCCGAAGCGAGAGTTTTTGGCGTCACAGTCACGCCTACTCCGCCAATACGGTGATGATGACCGCAGGTTTCGTGCTGATCGGCTATCAACTCACCGGCTATGTCATTTCCTAAACTCAAAGCAAGGATAACGAAAATGTATGATACAAACCTGCCCACACGCGCCGAACTGCCGACTTCGAAGCAATTGCTGCGCTCTACCCTCATTGCCATCGCCTCGGCCGCCGCCATCCTGGTGACGGTCGTGCTCCCGGCTGAATACAACATTGATCACACAGGCACCGGTCGGGCAGTGGGCCTTGCGGGAATGGGTGAAATCAAGGCCCAGCTTGCCGAGGAGGCGGAACAGGATCGCAATATGGATCAACAAGCTCCAGCCGGAGTTCCGGCCTCAGACCAGCAATCAAGCCTGTTTGGTCAAATCTTCACAGGGCTCTTTATCAGCTCGGCCCATGCGCAGGAAGCACCTGCCAGCCGGAGCGATACAATGACTGTGACCTTGAAGCCGGGCGAAGGGACGGAGGTCAAGCTCATGATGGTGAAAGGTGCGAAGGTAGACTTCAACTGGGCGGTTGAAGGCGGTGTGGTCAACTTCGATATGCATGGTGACGGCAGCGGACTTCAAATCAGCTACGAGAAGGGACGTGCCGTGCCGAACGCCGAGGGCGTTCTTACAGCCGGTTTCGACGGGGGGATGTCCCGCTCAATGTAGAAAATCGGAGTGAGGTTGGCGTTGCTCTCCTCGAGCCGTAGGCTCGGGGTGTTCAATCCTAAAGGGAGAGCAACACCATGAAGAAAGCTACCACGTCTATGGAGGCGCTCGCCAGCGTTTCCAGCATTTCGGAGATGAAGGAAATCGCGTGGGAGGAAGTGAAGAGGAGCTTCGACCGCTTCTGCTTGATGGCGGGGGTCGACAGCCTGGCGAGGATGTTTGCAGAGGACGCTGAGGAGATCTGTGGCCCCCGCTACGGACGCGGGTCCGGGAAGAGCGGCCACCGCTGGGGGACCACCCAGGGAAAGGTTGGCTTTCACGGCGGCATGATCGAGGTTGAGCGGCCGCGGGTCCGGGACCGCAAGGGCAAGGAGATCCCCCTTCCGAGCTGGGAGGCGGCACGAGATGCCGGATTTCTGGAGGAATGGGCGGTGAACCTGACGCTCATGAACGTCGCGATGCGCAAATTCGGCCGGGCGGTGCGGCTGCCGCAAGCGGCGGTTCCGGCGGGAACGGGATCGGGACTCTCGAAGTCAGCGGTATCCCGCCGGTTTGTCTCACTGACGCAAGCAAAGCTCATCGACTGGATGTCGTCCAACCTGTCAAAGCTCGATCTTGTGGTCATCCAGATCGACGGGACGCATCTCGATGAGAACCTGCTGATAATTGGTGCAGTGGGCATCGACATCAACGGCGACAAGCACCCTCTGGGCGTCATGGAGGGTGCGACGGAAAATACCTCGGTGGTTCAGGCGGTTCTCGACAACCTCATTGCCCGCGTCCTCGACCCCACGGTCTGCCGGCTCTTCGTGGTCGACGGCGCCAAGGCGCTGAGCAAGGCAATCCGCCGCACCTTCGGCTCGGATACACCCATTCAGCGCTGCCAGGTCCACAAGGCTCGCAACATAACGGAAAGGCTACCGCCTGAACTTCATGCCGGCGTTCGCCGGGCCCTGCGACAGGCATGGGAACTCGACGACGCCGTTAAAGCCGAGCGGTTGATCCGGAACCTCGCTCAGCGGCTTGAACGCCAGGCACCAGGCGTCTCCCAGTCGATCCTCAAGGGGCTCGACGAGATCCTGACCGTCAACCGCCTCGGCCTGCCACTGGAACTACGCCGCTCGCTGGCCTGCACCAACATCATCGAAAGCATGAACAGCGTCATTCGCCGGGTGTGCCGGAATGTGAAGCGCTGGCGTGATGCCAGCATGGCAAGACGCTGGACCGGAGCCGCCATGCTGGAGGCGAAGAAAGGCTTCAGGCGTCTCAAGGCTCAAAAGCAGCTTCCTGTCCTGAAAGCCGCACTTCAAAGCCATCGTGCAGCCCAGTCCCCCACCGAAGTGGTTGACCGCCTGGCCGACGCTGCATAATGTTCAACCAGCAACGCCAGTCTCGCAATCTTAAACAGAGGGCGGGACATCCCCTTGGTGTCGACGGTGAACGTTTGGCGGCACGCATAGCGGCGTGATTGGCAAGTCCTGAATATACAAATTCCGCCGATTTCCTATGGCGCGTCGCGTGAATGTTCTGCAATCTACGAGATATAGTCATTCACGGGGTGCCATGGTTTATTTCGAAATCTTGACGGTTCTCATCCTCACACTGATTAATGGCGTCCTCGCCATGTCGGAACTCGCAGTAGCGTCCTCGCGCATGCCGAAGCTCCGTTCCATGGCCGAGCAACGTATGCCTGGTGCCAAAGCCGCCCTTTCTCTGGCATCGGACCCGGGCCGGTTCCTGTCCTCGGTGCAGATCGGCATCACCCTCATTGGTATCGTAGCGGGTGCAGTGTCGGGTGCCACGCTAGGCCAACGCGTATCGGGTTGGCTTCTCGAATTGGGAGTTCCAGAGACCATTGCCGAGCCCTTAGCATTTGGCACGGTTATCGGCGCCATCACCTATCTGTCGTTGATCATCGGCGAATTGGTGCCGAAGCAGATCGCGCTACGCAATCCAGAGCGGATTGCTTGCCTTGTCGCCCCCGGTATGATGCTGCTTGCTAGAGTGGCGGCCCCAGTCGTCTGGCTTCTCGATAAGTCGGGGCGCTTTGTTCTGGTGCTTTTGGGCCAGAGCAATAAGGACGACGCCACCGTCACCGATGCGGAAATCCATTCGCTCATAGCCGAGGCTGAGTCCGCTGGCGTGATCGAGCCAGAAGAGCGCGCCATGATTGCTGGCGTCATGCGTTTAGGGGATCGCCCGGTGCGATCCGTGATGATTCCGCGCGCCGATGTACTGATGATCGACGTTGACGAGCCTGCGGCGTCGCTTGCCCGCATCATCAATGAGACCGGTCATTCGCGCTTCGTCGTCTATGAGAAGAGCCAGGACAACATCATCGGCGTGCTCCAGGCCAAGGACGTGGCCGTCGTTGCGCTGCAAAAGAAAACGCCGGTTATTCGGAAGCTGGTGAAGCAGGCGCCGGTCATTCCGGATACTGTTGATGCCCTCGATGTCGTGGCAAAACTCAAAAAGGCGGATGTTCACTTCGGTCTTGTCTATGATGAATATGGGCACTTCGAGGGAGTTGTCACATCTTCGGATATCCTGGAGGCCATCGTAGGAGCGTTCCAGGAAGAGAAACGGGCGCCGGAGCCCGAATTCACTGAACGGGCCGACGGGTCGTTACTGGTAGCGGGGTGGACACCCGTCGATCAGGTGATGCAGAGGCTGGGGCTCCCGGTCCCTGGAGCGCGGAATTATCAGACACTCGCCGGGTTTGTCCTCGACAAGCTGGGTCATCTGCCTGTGGCTGGCGAGGCCGTACAGGAGCGAGGCTACCGGTTTGAGGTCGTGGACCTTGATGGTCGCCGCATCGACATGGTTTTGGTACAGCAACTCATGCCGCCAACGCGGAGAGCGCTAACGTGAGGGAAACGGCGGCAAAGCCCCGGCGGCTTTCTGATATTGTCCGCTCGCTCGACACTCAGGCAGATCTGACGATTGGAAGGCTGGTCGATGAGTTCGGGGAGCGTGCCTTCGGTGCCCTCATGTTTATCTTCGCCGTGCCCAACATGATACCAACGCCGCCCGGCACCTCGGCCGTTCTCGGGCTGCCACTGGTGATCCTGACCTTTCAGCTTATGATTGGCCGTCAGGTACTGTGGCTGCCTGAGGTGATCCGACGCCGCACTATCTCGCACTCAATGATGGAAGGGTTCGTGCGGCGGGCAGTGCCGGCGATGGTGCGCTTCGAGCGCATCCTCAGGCCCCGCCTGTCGCTCCTCGTGCTGTCCAATCCGGCGGAACGACTCATCGGCATTGTGAGTTTCGCTCTGGCTATAATCTTGTTCCTTCCCATTCCGCTGGTGAACATACTGCCCGCTGCGGCCATCACTTGCCTAGCACTCGGGCTCGCCGAGCGTGATGGCATCGCTGCACTCATCGGTTACGTTCTGGCGACGGGAACCACGCTACTCCTTGGAGTGATTTCAACGGCTCTCTACGCGGCCGCGCGTGCATTTGTACAGACGCTGATTGGGTTCTGAGGCGTGATCAGTGAACTCAGGTTCCTCTGGCGCGGCAAGTTACCGTTCGTTCGTGCCTTTTGGGGACATGCAGTCATCAATGGTTTTGCAATCAATGCCGCTATGAGTGCCTTCGCTTTGCTGGGCTATATCTTTACCGGGTCTGCTTCCTTGTTCGTGTTGCTGCACAGCCTGCCTTTGCCTTACAATGTCGTCGCCTGCATCGGGGCTTGGCGAAGTACAGATTGGCTGAACGGTGAACCGTGGCGACGGGGCGCGGCGAGATTTGCAGTACTGGCCGTCTTTGCCGCTTTGCTATTGGTATAGTGTAATTGGACACTAACTCACTACTTGAGCAGACTGGCCTTCAGCCATCTTGCGAAATTCAACATCGGCCATTTGCTGCCATCGCCGATAACAATCCGTGTTTCGGCCGGTTTGTTCCCGGACCCATCCTTGAACACAAGTGTGAATGAGCCGTCTGCCTCCTCGATGAAGATCTGATCAAATCTGCTTGGAAACCCCGTTCGGTACTCTCCGTGGAGAGCCGAACGGTGCCATCTATGACCCTGTGTTCGCGTTTCTTTTCGAACATCAGCGCCAGCAAGTAGCGCTTGTCGCAGACATATTTCACACACTCGAATTGAGTGTGCAAGCCGCGCAGCAACCCCAGCAGGCGTGGGTGATTTGCTACACGCCGCGACAGCACGCGAAATTTTAACTCGGATGCCTGCGATTTAGGAAAGTGCTCCTTAATCAGCCGGCCGGCGTCATCGTCACCGATTGCAACGGCGGATGCGCCTTGGAAGCGTTGCTCGGCATTGAGGAGGTCAAAACCTGTGTATTCGCTCTCATCTACTCGAAAGGTCATCAATCGACATTTCCTCCGGTCTCGGTCTCGCCCAGTTGGCAGTGCGTCCAGATCAGAATGCTCGTCTCGCAGTAAGGGTTCGAGGGCTTCGAGCAGGAGCCGACGGAGAACCTGGCACTCAGGCAATTACTCGCCTACCTGATCCGCTTAACCATCGCGGCTTCGACGATACGCTGCGGCTTTCTTGACAAGGCAACCGCCGGGGGTACTGTCAACCCATTCTTGTCCCTTCATTTATCAGTTGCAACCGTGGCCTTGCGCGCAATGCGGCATGCTCTTCTGATCGGTGCTGCCGATCGGCCACGGCACCTTCGATCATTGCCGTGAGCGGTTCTAACTCAAGGTCGTCATCGGCCATGTTTCACTCCTAGCCGGCGCCGTGCTTCCAGCGATAGACTGTCGCCCCAAGCTGCCCTCACCCGGTGATGCAAGCCTT
>JBKJQD010000091.1:0-8584 GCA_046594125.1 Aestuariivirga sp. | reverse complement strand
AATGACTGGCGCAGGTCCAGTCAAAATGGTGAATTTTTTTCACCACTCAACCAAAAAGATAGGCCGTTGCATGGCAACCCCAAAAAAGAGGATACAGGGGCACGAACAGGAGTGTCTTGCATGAGTGCTGTCGAAGACCTTTCCCGCCGCCGTGGCGGCCGTGAAGCCCGCGTCGCGCTGCGCTCGCGGCCCATTCCGATGGCTGAGGCCGCCGTCCGCCCCGGCATGGTTGGCGGCCAGTACAAGCCGCTGACCGATCCCGACATGCAGCGCATTCACGAGACGGCGTTGAAACTGCTGGAAACCGTTGGCCTCGCCCAAGCCATTCCGAGTTGCGCCGAGGCCATGACGGTGCGCGGCTGCACCATGACGCCAACCGGCCGCCTGTGCATTCCGCGCGGTCTCGTTGAAGATATTCTCGGCACCTGTGCCCGCAACTTCGTTCTGCATGGCCGCAACGCCAAGCATGACATGCAGCCATCAGGCAACCGGGTTTATTTCGGCACCGCCGGTGCCGCCGTCTTCATCGTCGAGCCCGAGACACGCACCTATCGCGAATCCTATCTGGCCGACCTCTATGATGCGGCGCGCATCGTCGACAACTGCGACAACATTCATTTCTTCCAGCGTGCCCTCACGGCGCGCGACATGATCACCGGGCACGACCTCGACATCAACACCATGTATGCCTGTTTGGCTGGAACCTCGAAGCATGTCGGCACCAGCATGGTCGATCCGGCCCATGTCGACGAGTGCCTGCAGATGCTGCACTTCATCGCGGGTGGTGAGGCCAAGTGGCGGGAGCGGCCGTTCGTGTCGCAGTCGAACTGCTTTGTCGTGCCACCGATGAAATTCGCCGAGGATGCCTGCCGCTGCCTCGAAGCCGCGGCGCGCGGCGGCATGCCGGTGCTGCTGCTCTCGGCCGCGCAAGCCGGCGCCACAGCGCCCGCCGCCCTTGCCGGAACCGTGGTGCAAGCGGTGGCCGAATGCCTGGCGGGCCTCGTCTACATCAATTGCGTGGTGCCCGGCGCCATCGCCATCTGGGGGCCGTGGCCTTTCGTCTCCGATCTGCGCACCGGCGCCATGTCGGGCGGTTCCGGCGAGCAGGCGCTTATCACGTCGGCCTGTGCCCAGATGGGGCATTTCTACAATCTCACCGTCGGTTCAGCGGCGGGCATGTGCGATTCGAAAATGCCCGACATGCAGGCGGGTTACGAAAAGGGTGTGACGGCCGGCATCTCGGCGATGACCGGCATCAACCTGATGTATGAGTCGGCCGGCATGCATGCCTCGCTGCTTGGCTTCTGCCTCGAGAGCCTGCTGATCGACAATGACATGCTGGGCTCGATCAACCGCAATGTGCGCGGCATCGAAGTCAACGACGAGACGCTGTCCTTCGACGTCATTGCCGACGTCTGCATCGAGGGACCCGGCCACTACCTCGGCAACCCGCAGACACTGTCGCTGATGCAGAAGGAATATGTCTATCCGCAGATCGCCAACCGCATGAGCCCCAAGGAATGGGCCGAAGCCGGAAAACCCGATTTGATCGAACGCGCCACGGCGCGCAAGATGGAAATCCTCACCACCTATTATCCTGATTACCTGCCTTGGGAGATGGACCAGGTGCTGCGCCAGAACCACGATATCCGCCTGCCGCGCTCGATGATGGAACCGGGCGATCCGCGCTGGGTCAAGTAAATAAAGTGGAACACCCGGTTTTGACCGCCATCCGGCACGCTGCCTTTGCGCCGCTGGGCTGGTTCGAGCCATCCGCCTCCGATGCGGTTCCGGGCGACGCGCGTTTCGTCATCCTGATCGGCAACGCCGGGCCTGACATGTTCCGGCGCTTCGCCCGCGAGCGCGATCCGTCACAAGATGCGATGGACGATTGGACGCGGGAAGCCGCTGGCAATCTGGCGCGCGATCTCGATGCCACGGCGGTTTTTCCTTTCGATGCCCCGCCACTGCCGTTTCTCACCTGGGCAAGGCGGGCGGGTGCTGGTCATGTGTCGCCACTCGGCCTCAACATCCATCCAACTTTCGGCCTGTGGCACGCCTATCGCGCCGCCCTGCTGTTTCCGGTGGCCTTCGACATCCCCAGGCAATCGGCGGGAGCACATCCTTGTGAGGCCTGCGCGGAGAAGCCCTGTCTGACGGCCTGCCCGGTCCAGGCTTTCAATGGCAAGACCTATGATGTTCCAGCGTGTTTCGGGCACATATCAATGCCGCAAGGAGACCAATGCATGTCGCGCGGCTGCCTTGCGCGCCATGCCTGCCCCGTGGGACAAGCTTATACCTATGCACCGGCACAGGCGCAGTTCCACATGCGGGCATTTCGCACCGCGCGGCAAAGGGCCCAAGACTGAATGTATGATCGTATTGCTCTGAAACTGGCGGCGGGTGATATCATCATCATTGATGGCGGCACCGGGACCGACATTCAGCGGCGCGGCGCTCCGATGAGCGGCGAAACCTGGTGTGCTGAAGTAAACCTCACGCACCCGGCCATCGTCCGCGACGTTCACGCGGATTACATCCGGGCCGGTGCTGAAATCATCATCGCCAATACTTTCGCCAGCAGCGCGCTGCTGTTCAATGCGCTTGGCCGCGACAGCGATCTGTTAGCGATTGATCGTGCCGCGGTGGCCATTGCGCGCGACGCGGCGGCGGGACATCATGTATCAGTGGCCGGTTCCGTCTCGACCATGCGGCCCGTCGCCAAAGGTAGCGACCGGACGCTGAAGCAGCGCGAGTGGCCCGAGGCTGAGGCGCGCAAGCTGTTCCGGCAAAAGGTTGACAATCTCGCGGCCTGCCATGTCGATCTGCTGATGATGGAGATGATGCGCGACGTTGACTACTCGGTGTGGGCCACGGAAGCGGCCATTGCCACCGGTCTTCCGGTCTGGGTGGGAATTTCGGCGGAGCGGCGGGCCGATGGCCAGATGGCTGGTTTCGGGCGCGAAGACCAGTTGCTGGACGACGTGGCCCGGGCGCTCGCCGCCACGCAGCCCACGGTGATCAGCATCATGCATACTTCGCCAAATGATACGGACGAGGCACTCGATATTGTCCGGAAATATTGGGACGGCCCACTCGGCGCCTACCCCGAGAGCGGTTATTTCAAAATGCCGGACTGGACTTTCGTCGACATCATTGCGCCTGAAGACCTGGTGGAGAAGGCCCGTAACTGGCGCCATAAAGGTGTCACGATTTTTGGCGGCTGCTGCGGCCTCGGCCCCGAGCACATCGCGGCGCTGGCCAAGGCTAACGCCCCATGAAAACCGGCTCCTGCCTGTGTGGCGGCGTGAAGTATGAAGTTGGCGGTGAACTCCGCGCCGTCGTCGCCTGCCATTGTGAACAGTGCCGCAAGCAGACCGGAACCTACATGTCGGCCACGGCCGCCAAGGATGCCGACCTGAAGATCATCGAGAATGGTAGCCTGAAATGGTTCCGATCCAGTCAGTCAGCCAGCCGCGGCTTCTGTGGCGAATGCGGCTCGGTCCTGTTCTGGAAAGGTGATGGCCGTGACTACACGGCCATCACCGCCGGCTCACTTGACGGGCCAACTGGACTGTCGCTCGAAGGGCATATCTTTTGCGAAACAGCCGGAGACTATTATGTCATTGCCGGTGGGGCATACCGGCGGGCCCGCTGGATGAGCGATTAGCGTCACTTAGTTATCGTTACAGTCGTGTACGCAAACGCCGTTGACGGTATCGTCGTCATTGCCGCCACCCTGATCAGCGGTGCCGTCGTCGTCACCAGCGCCAGGCGTGTCATCATCGTTGCCGCCACCTTGATCATCGGTGCCGTCATCATCCGAATCGCCGCCATCCTGACCGCCGCCACCGTTGTCATCGCCGCCGTTGTCATCGCCGCCGTCACCATCGCCGCCGCTGTCGCCGCCGCCCTTGCCTTCATCGGCGTGGGCAGCTGTGGCGCCGAAAATCATGAATCCGGTGGCAATCGGGGCGACGCCGTAAATGCCAAGGCCGAGTAGAAGGGCCATGATCGAAGATTTGTAACGCATGTGGTTTTTCCTCTTTTTTGAACACGTTGCCGTTCAACGTTGCGAGGACTATCGCCGATAGCCGATGATGGCAGGCTGAGAAGGTTTGTCAGATTCCTGTCAGACTGTGGCCCTGGCGGCCAGATCGCTCTCCAGTTCGCCATAGCCGGTGAAGCGGTATTCGTAGCCGAGGCCGAGTTTGCGGGCGGCTGCCATGGCTTTCTTGGCGAGGTCTTCGTCGCGAGTCTGGGCCAAGTATACGATCTTGGTGTAGTTGCCGAAATACATGGGCAACAATTCCGGATGGCGGTCCATGCCAAGGCCCGCCCAAATCAGCTTGTCAAAATGACGGGCCAGATAATCGGTCAGATAAAACACCGTTACGTCGTCTTCGGAACGCGCCGCGAAGGCGTCATTTCCGGAGTAGAACGCATAGCAATGTGGGCCACCAATGCGTTCGACGCCCTCCTCCGCCAGCATGGCATCGAGCAGACCGCCGGTGCCGCAATCGCCGTAAAGCACGAACATCGCCTTGTAGCGCTGCCTTGCCTCGCGGATCTTGGCGCGCACGGCGGGCACGATCTTTTCCGGTGTGTTGTGCCATTTGGCGGGCAGGCACTGGACGTCAAACGCCGCCCAGCGGTTGCGCTCGATCAAATCGACGATTTCCCGGCCGAGCGCCCCACAGGCGATCAGCAGCACTTCGCCCTTGCCCGGCGTGAAGCTGAACTCGTCGGAGGGCTGGAGATTGACCAGGGTCATGGCCAAGCGTTAGCAGAAAAATCGCCGGACGAGAGGCAAAATTCCGGCGCGGCACGGACCAACGGCGACAGACTGGCGGCTTGACATACTGACATATCGTCCCTAACTTACCATCATGCGTACCACCGTCCGCCTGCCCGAAGACTTGCTCTCCCGCGCCAAGCGCAAGGCGCGGCGCGAGGGCACGACTCTGACGGCGCTGATTGCAGAAGGATTGCAGTCCGTTTTGGCACGCCGGGCCGAAAAGCAAGGCCAGGTGATTTTGCCACGGATTTCTGCGGCACGCGGCGGATTTCTTCCGGGAATTGACCCGATCAAGACATCTTTGCAGGAAGAAGCCATCGCCGAAGGACTGCCACTGGACAAACAGCGATGATGCTGCCGGATGTGAACGTGATGATTGCGGCATTCCGCATCGATCACGTCCATCATACGCAATGCCGGCAGTGGCTAGATTTTACACTGGGCTCGGTCAAACGGCTGGGAATATCTCCATTAGCTTTGGCGGCGGTGGTGCGGATAACCACCAATACAAGAGCCTTCGCCGCGCCCAGCAGCCCTGGGGAGGCCACAGGATTTGGCGACGATCTCTTTGCAAATCGCAATGTCGTGGCAATTCTTCCGGGAGCAAGTCAGTGGAGGCTTTTCGCCCAGTTGTGCATAAGCCTCGACATTCGCGGGCAATTGGTGACCGATGCTTGGTTCGCCGCATTGGCCATCGAGCAGGAGTGCGAGTGGGTGACGCTTGACCGGGACTTCGCCAGATTTCCCGGTCTCAAGTGGCGCGTGCCCTAGCCCGCCTTTAGCTGGTTGTGCTTGCGAGTCATGTACATCTTGGCGGTCTCGACGGCCACCGCGGCGTCGCGGCAATAGGCATCGGCACCTACCGCCTTGGCGAACTCCTCGTTGAGTGGTGCGCCGCCGACCAGTACGATGTAATCATCGCGCATGCCTTTTTCTTTCAGAGTGTCGATCACCACTTTCATGTAGGGCATGGTAGTGGTGAGCAGCGCCGACATGCCGAGGATGTCGGGCTGGTGCAGCTCGATGGCTGCCAGATATTTTTCGACCGGGTTGTTGATCCCCAAGTCGATGACTTCAAAGCCGGCCCCTTCCATCATCATGCCGACGAGATTCTTGCCGATGTCGTGGATGTCGCCCTTCACCGTGCCAATCACCATCTTGCCCTGACGCGGCGCTCCAGTGGCAATCAGCAGCGGGCGCAGGATGAACATGCCGGCCTTCATTGAATTGGCGGCAAGCAGCACTTCCGGCACGAAGAGAATGCCGTCACGGAAATCGACGCCGACGATGCGCATGCCTTCGACGAGGGCCTCGGTCAGCACCTTGTAGGGCGTCCAGCCACGGCCAAGCAGGATGTGGACCGCCGCTTCAACCTCTTCCTTCAGACCGTCGTAGAGATCGTCATGGACCTGCTGGACAAGGTCTTCGTCGTTGAGGGAGTTCAGATCGAGTTCGCCTTCATCGCTCATCGGGTATCTCCAGACGGAAAATCGCTTGCGCGAACATTAGCGGGACCGGCCCCAAAAGCCCAGTCTTGGCGCGACGTCCACATGCCGGAAAGCGACGGTTGAGGCAAGGGGGAAGGACGGCTAAGGGTAAGCAGGATTCACCATCGAGATCGGACATTGCGGAATGACCCTCGCCTTTAACGCCGCCGCCGCGCGGAGCCAGTTTCCGGCCCTTGCGCTACGCGATGGCGGACGCCCACGAGTCTACTTCGACAACCCGGCCGGGACCCAGGTGCCCCGGCAGGTCATCGACCGGACGGTGGAATGCCTGACCGCCAAAAATGCCAACCTCGGCGGCTATTTCAGCACCACGCTGGCGGCTGGTGAATTGGTGGACAGCGCGCACCAGGCCTGTGCCGATTTCTACAACGCCAAGTCGGCCTCGGAAATCGTCTTCGGCCAGAACATGACGAGCCTGACATTGCATATGTCGCGCTGTCTTGGCCGCCAGTTCAAGCGCGGCGACGAGATCATCCTGTCGCGCATGGACCATGATGCCAATGTGGCGCCGTGGCTATTGCTGGCGGAAGACCTTGGGCTGGTGGTGCGCTGGATCGACTTCGATACCGAGACCTACGAGTTCGCCGAGGATGCGCTGTCGAAGGTGCTCTCGGACAAGACCAAACTATTGGCTATGGGAATGGCGTCGAACTGCACCGGCACGGTGAACGACGTGAAGCATTTCGCCAGACTGGCCAAGGCGGCGGGCGCTCTGGTCTATCTCGATGCCGTGCAATATGCGCCGCATTACGCCATCGACGTGCAGGACATCGGCGCCGATATCGTTGTCTCTTCGGCCTACAAGTGGTTCGGCCCGCATCAGGGTGTGCTGTGGGGCCGCGAGGATTTGCTGAAACAGATTTTCGGCTACAAGGTCCGTCCGGCCGGCGATGACCTGCCGCACAAGTTCGAGACGGGTACGCTGAGCCACGAAGGCATGGCCGGAACGCTCGGCGCCGTCGAATATCTCGAGCAGTTCGGCGAAGGTGAAAGCCGCGCGGCGCGGATCAGCAGCGCCTGGAAGAACCTTGCTGAATATGAGAAGATCATCACGATGCAACTCATCGAGGGTTTGCGCAGCTTCAAAGGCCTGACCATTCGCGGTGTCACATCGGCCAACGCCATGCACCGGCGGGTGCCGACCGTGTCTTTCACCCTTGACGGCCATCATCCAACCGATCTTGCCAAGGCCTTCGCCAGGGACGGCATCTTCGTATGGTCCGGCCACAACTACGCCATCGAACCGGTCGTGCGCATGGGGTTGATGGACAAGGGTGGCGTGTTGCGCGTCGGGCTTGCCCATTACAACACGGCAGATGAAGTCAATGCCCTGCTCTCCTCTCTCAGCCGCCAGACCAAGACAACATAGGACGCACCATGACCATCAAGCTCGGCATTATCGGATTGGGCAAGATCGCGCAGGACCAGCATCTGCCCTGCGTGGCGAAGAACAAGGACTTCGAACTGGCCGCCGTGGTCTCCTCGCGCGGCGGCTACAAGGACGTGCCGAGTTTTAAAACGCCCTCCGAGTTGTTTGCCAGTGGCATCAAGCTCGATGCCGTGTCGCTGTGCATGCCGCCGGAACCGCGCTTCGCCATCGCCCGCGACGCGCTGGCGGCGGGGATCAACCTGCTGCTGGAAAAGCCGCCGTCACCGACGGTTGGCGAGATGGTGGAACTGACAAGACTTGGCATTACCGCGAAAAAAGTCATCTTCACCACTTGGCATTCGCAATACAACGCGGCGGTCGACGAGGCCAAGCGGCGGCTGTCGGGAAAGACAGTAACCAAGTTACACATAAGCTGGAAAGAGGATGTGCGCCACTGGCATCCCGGGCAGGAGTGGATCTGGGAGCCAGGCGGCTTCGGCGTCTTCGATCCCGGTATCAACGCCTTTTCCATCGTCACCAAGATCATGCCACAGCCGGTTTTCATTTCGAGTTGCACGCTGGAAACGCCGCGCAACAAGGCAACACCGATTGCAGCGCAAATCCGCTTCAAGCCATCATGGGCGGGTGACGCCGACCTCAGCGCCGATCTCGACTGGCGCCAGACCGGTGAGCAGAGCTGGAACATTTCGGTTGCCACCAGTGATGGCCTCGACCTGCAACTGAAGAAGGGCGGCACCGAATTGCTCATCAACGGCAAACTTATAATCGCCGCGCCATCTGAGGAATACGAAGCGATCTACGCCCACTTCACTGAACTTCTGAAATCCAGCAACTCGCACATCGACCTGGCCCCCCTGCAACTGGTCAACGACTGCTTCATGCTCGGGC
>JBKJQD010000004.1:0-12195 GCA_046594125.1 Aestuariivirga sp. | reverse complement strand
AGATTCTGAAATGACGCGACCGGGGTGGAATTGACAGCGATGGGGCCGGCATGTGCGAGGCCGAAGGCCGCAAACAAAGCAAGTACCGTGAGCGCTGGCCTCACGCCCGGGCGCGCTTCTTCTGCGGTTTGGGTGCGGCGCGGACCTCGGCATTTTCCTCGAAGAGTTCGGCCAGTTTCTCGGTCATGGCGCCGCCCAGTTCCTCGGCATCGACAATGGTGACGGCGCGCTTGTAGTAGCGCGTCACGTCATGGCCGATGCCGATGGCGATCAGTTCGACGGGCGAGCGGTTCTCGATATCGGTGATGACCTGGCGCAAGTGCTTCTCCAGATAGTTTCCGGAATTCACCGACAGCGTGGAGTCGTCGACAGGTGCGCCATCGGAGATCACCATCAGGATCCGGCGCTGCTCCTGGCGGCCCAGCAGGCGATTATGTGCCCAGATCAGGGCCTCGCCGTCGATGTTTTCCTTGAGCAGGCCTTCGCGCATCATCAGGCCGAGATTGCGCCTGGCGCGGCGCCACGGCATGTCGGCGGACTTGTAGACGATATGGCGCAGATCGTTGAGGCGGCCGGGGTTGGCTGGCTTGTTGGCGGCCAGCCACTTCTCGCGCGATTGCCCGCCCTTCCAGGCCCTGGTGGTGAAGCCCAGAATCTCGACCTTCACGCCGCAGCGTTCGAGGGTGCGCGCCAGAATATCAGCACAGGTGGCGGCAACGGTGATCGGTCGCCCGCGCATTGAACCGGAATTGTCGAGCAGCAGGCTGACCACGGTGTCGCGGAATTTGGTTTCCTGCTCGACCTTGAAGGACAGCGGGTGCATGGGGTCGATGACGACGCGTGTCAAGCGCGCCGCATCAAGCACGCCTTCCTCGAGATCAAAATCCCAGGAACGGTTCTGCTGGGCCATGAGGCGGCGTTGCAGGCGGTTGGCCAAGCGCGCCACGACGCCCTGCAGACTTGACAACTGCTTGTCGAGATAGTTACGGAGCCTGGTCAGTTCCTCGGTGTCGCACAGATCCTCGGCACCGATTTCCTCGTCGAACTGGTTGGTGAAGACCTTGTAGAAATCTTCATTGCTCAGCGACGAAAATGGCAGCTGCGGGCGCCATGGCTCTTCGCCATCGGTTTCTTCATCGCCATCCTCGCCGTTGGGCTGTTCGTCGGCGTCCATCTGCTGGGAGTCCATTTCAGCCTGGCCGGATTCGCCTTCGGCGTCCTGCAACTCCTCCATGGCCTGCTGCTGGCTCTGCTGCTCCTCGCCATCGGGGCTTTCCTGGCGCTCGCCGCCATCGGGCTCGGCGGAGTCTTCCTCGTTGTTCTCGTCGGACTGATCGGGATCGTCGCCAAGCTCGTCGGCCATGTCGAGGGCGGCGATGATGTCACGCGTCAGGCGGCTGAAGGCGGCCTGGTCGTGGAGATTTTCGCCGATATGGGCAAGCTGGCTGGCGGCCTTGTCCTCGATCCACTGGCGCCACAGCTCGACCATGGGGCCTGCCGGTTCGGGAGGTGCTGCACCGGTCAGCTTTTCGCGGACGATGAGCGCCACGGCATCCTCCAGGGGCGCATCCTTGCGGTCGGTGTAGCGCGCCACGTCCTTGCGGCGGTAGCGGTCGTCGAGCATGGCGCTGAGATTGGCGGCCATGCCGGGCATGGCATTGGCGCCCAACGCCTCGATGCGGGCCTGCTCGACGGCCTCGTAGACCGCCTTGGCATTCTTGCCCTGCGGCTGATAGTGCGCGTGGACCTTGTCGGAATGATTGGCGATGCGCAGCGCGAAACTGTCCGAGAGGCCACGGATGATGGCGACGTCCTTGACCTTCAACTCATTGGCGACCTGCGGCAGCTTGGCCTTGTTGCCAGTGAGCGAAGGCTGGTCGCTGCCGAAGGCCACGGTCAGTTCCGGGTCTTCGGCAATGGTCTTCATCACCACGCCAAGGACGCGTTTGAACTCTCCGGCAGGCGAGTCCTTTTCAGCGGCCATCGGCGTTCACCTGATCAAGCGATGGCGATGTGGGCGGAGGACTCGGGCAGTTCCTCGCCAAAGCAGCGCTGGTAGAATTCGGCGACAATCGAGCGCTCGAGTTCGTCGCACTTGTTGAGTAAGATGAGACGGAAGGCAAAGCCGACATCGCCGAAGATCTCGGCGTTCTGCGCCCAGGTCATCACGGTGCGTGGACTCATGACCGTCGACAGGTCGCCCTGCATGAAGGCGTTGCGCGTCAGGTCGGCGACTCGCACCATGTTGGAGATGACCTTGCGGCCCTTGTCGGTCTCGTAGGATTTGCTCTTGGCCAGAACGATATTGGCTTCCTGGGCATGGGGCAGATAGTTCAGCGCGGTGACGATTGACCAGCGGTCCATCTGCGCCTGGTTGATCTGCTGGGTGCCGTGGTAGAGGCCCGTCGTGTCACCGAGGCCTATGGTGTTCGCCGTGGCGAACAGCCGGAAGGCCGGATGCGGGCGGATCACCTTCGACTGGTCAAGCAGCGTGAGCTTGCCGGAGGATTCGAGAATGCGCTGGATGACGAACATGACATCGGGGCGGCCGGCGTCATATTCATCGAAGACCAGAGCAACATTGTGCTGGTAGGCCCAGGGCAGAATGCCCTCGCGGAATTCGGTGATCTGCTTGCCATCCTTCAACACGATGGCATCCTTGCCGATCAGGTCGATGCGGCTGATATGGCTGTCGAGATTGATGCGGATGCAGGGCCAGTTGAGGCGTGAGGCAACCTGCTCGATGTGGGTCGACTTGCCGGTGCCGTGGTAGCCGCTGACCATGACGCGCCGGTTGTAGGCAAAGCCCGCCAGAATGGCCAGCGTGGTTTCGCGGTTGAAGAGATAATCCTCGTCAAAGTCCGGGACATGTTCGGTGCGCTGCGAATAGGCGGGCACATCGAGATTTGAATCGAAGCCGAAAAGCTGCTTCACCGACACCTTGATGTCGGGCATGCCATTGGCCTCGCCATTGAGCTTTGCGTTCATGTCCAGATACTTTTTCCACGTTTGCGAGGCGGGTTTTAGACGTTCAGGTGCTAAGGGGCAATACTCAGCAGAAACCACTTGAACGCAAATGGTCATAGGCCTGGATCACCGCTTTCAGCGTATCTTCGTTGGCGCGGCTGCCGCCGTTTGCATCGGGATGAAGGCGTTTCACCAATGTCTTGTATTGCGACTTGACCTGCTCAGGCGTGGCCTGGTCATCGAGGCCCAAGGTCTGCAAGGCCTTCAACTCAGTATTGCGCAGGGAGCGGCCCGAGGTATGGCGGCCCGGCTGTTTCCCGGCCTTGGAATTGAGACCGAAGGGGTCGTCACCCATGCGGATTGCCTTGCGGCGCATGCCGCTGACGTTGGGATTGGCGTTCTGTCCGAGTTTCCAGGTGGGACGGTGGCCGAGGCGGGCGTCCTTCTGGAAGTCGGCGACATCGGCATCCTTCATGCCGTCGAAGTAATTGTAGGTCTTGTTGTACTGCTGCACATGCTCGGCGCAGTAATTGTGGAACTGGCCCTCGTGGCCACGGCCCATCGGCGCCTTGTGGCGGGAGGGCCTGGGGCAATCGGGCCATTCGCATTGCGGCGCGGATTCGCTGACAGGCTTCTCGGCGCCGGGCTTCTTGACGCGAATCTTGTCGAAATATTTTGAGTCGAGTTTCATGGGCGTGTGATTATGGTGATCCGCGACCGCACAAGCAACCCTAAAGGAATTTCAACGCCATGATGCTCGGACCTGTCGGACAAGGAATTACCGCAAAGCTGGCGCAGGCTTTTTCACCGCAGGCGCTTGAGGTGATCGACGAGTCGCATCAGCACGCTGGCCATTCCGGAGCGCGCCCCGATGGCGAAAGTCATTTCCGGGTGAAAATCGTCGCGGAAGCCTTTCGCGGCAAGTCGCTTGTCGATCAGCATCGCATGGTCAATACCGTGCTCGCCGAGGAACTGCGCGAGCGCGTGCATGCGCTGGCCATTCAATCTTCGCCGCCCGGCTGAGGCTGTGCCACGGCGCCGCGGCGGTGGAAATAGACCTGACGCGCGAACCAGCGCATCGGCGGCGTGCCGATGATGAGATTATAGAACCAGTTGGGCGGCCCCACATCCATCACCGCCCGCAGGGCCAGTTTCCTGGCGAAGGACGGCAACTCCTTCGTCAGCACGGCCTCGGGCGGCGGGCCATGGCGCAGCAGATGGTCGGCGATGAGCTGTCCCGCCCGGCGGCCATAGCGGAAGGCCAAGCGGATGCCGCCACCGGTCAGCGGCGACGAGGTCAACCGCCCTGGAGCTCATCGGCGGCGGGCTTGATGGGTGTGATGCGGATAGCGGTGAGCTGGTGCTTGCGCTTCTTCAGCACTTCGAAGCGGAAGCCGTGGAAGTTGAAGGTTTGGCCGACCTCGGGGATCATGCGCGCTTCGTGGATGACAAGACCGGCGACGGTGGTGACCTCGTCGTCCGGCAGGGCCCAGTCAAAGGCGCGGTTCAGGTCACGGATCGGCACGCTGCCATCCACCAGAAAAGTGCCATCGGGCTTCTGGCGCACGCCCGACGCCAGGGCGTCATGCTCATCCTTGATGTCGCCAACGATCTCCTCGATGATGTCTTCCAGGGTGATCAAGCCCTGCACCTCGCCATATTCATCGACGACGATGGCGAAATGCGTCTTGCGTTTGAGGAAGGCGTTGAGCTGATCGGGCAGGTCGCGTGTGTCGGGCACGAACCAGGCCGGAGTGAGAATGTGTTCGATGTCAAGCTTGCGGGCATCGCCGCCATGTTTCTGCAGAGCGGCGAAGAGATTCTTGGCATGCAGGATGCCAATGATGTTGTCGGGTGTGTCCTTCCACACCGGAATGCGGGTGTGGCCGCTCTTCAACAGGCGGGCGACAATCTCTTCCGGTCCTTCGCCGATGTCGATCGACGTCATCTTGGTGCGGTGAACCATGACATCGGAGACTTCGAGATCCTGAAGATCGAGAATGCCGCCCAGCATGTCGCGGTCTTTCTTGACGACGGTGCCCTCCTTAAGATGAAGGTCGATGGCGCCGCGCAACTCGTCATGGGCGGAAAGGACGTTCTGGTTGTTCTTGATGTCGACGCCGAACAGTCTGAGCGTCGCCTTGACGATGAACTCCACCGCCATGACGATGGGGCCGAAGATGGGCACCAGCAGGCGCACGATGGGCGCCACGGCGATGGCCGAGCGGTCCGGATAGGCGATGGCATAGGTCTTGGGCAGCATCTCGCCGAAGATCAGGATGAGAACGGTCATGACGCCCGAGGCGATGACGGCGCCCGAATCGCCGAAGGTCTTGATGAGGACGGCGGTGGCGAGAGCCGAGGCGGTGATGTTGGCGATGTTGTTGCCGAGCAGCAGTGTCCCGATCAGGCGCTCACGCATGTTGGTGAGGGCCAGCGCCATGGCGGCACGGCGGCTGCCACGGCGTTCGATCTCGTTGAGCCTGGCCCGCGAGGTCGCGGTGAGGGCGGTTTCGGAGCCCGAAAAAAATGCCGACATGACGACCAGGATCAGGATGGCGGTCATGGTGAATCCGAGATCGAAACTCATTGCTGGTGTTGGTCCTCTTTGAGAAAATCGATGACGGCGGCGCTGTCCACATCGCGGGCGATGAAGGCCTCGCCGATGCCGCGTGCCAGAATGAATGTCAGCTTTCCGCCCTGCGCCTTCTTGTCCTGGTGCATGATATCGACAAGGGCCGCGGGCGAAGGAAGATCACCCGGAATTTCCGAGCTGTGGACCGGCAGGCCGACACTTTTCAGATGCCGGGCGACGCGCTCCGCCGTGCCGGCCGCGCAGAGTTTCTGGCGTTCGGAAAAGCGGAAGGCCTGGACCATGCCGATCGATACGCCTTCGCCATGCAGCAGGCGCTGGGAATAGCCGGTGGCGGCCTCAAGCGCATGGCCGAAGGTGTGACCGAGATTGAGCAGGGCGCGCACCCCGGTTTCGGTTTCATCCACTGCGACGATCTCAGCCTTGGCCTCGCAGGACTTGCGGATGGCGTGAATGCGGGCCTGGCTGTCGCCGCGCATGATGGCGCTGGCGGCGCCTTCCAGCCATTCGAAAAAGCCGCTGTCGCCCAACAGGCCATATTTCGCCACTTCGGCATAGCCCGAAGCCAGTTCGCGTCTCGGCAACGTGTCGAGCAGCCTTGTATCGGTGATCACCGCGACTGGTTGATGGAAGGCACCGATCAGGTTCTTGCCGTGGACTGAATTGATGCCGGTTTTTCCGCCCACCGAGGAATCGACCTGGGCCAGCAATGATGTCGGGATCTGGATGAAGTCGACGCCGCGCCGCAGGATCGCCGCGGCAAAGCCCGCCAGATCGCCGATGACGCCGCCGCCCAAGGCGATGATGCGGTCGCGGCGCTCGATGCCCGCCGCCAGCAGCTTGTCGCAGAGTGTTGCAAGCTGCGTGAAGCTCTTGGTCGCCTCACCGGCTGGCATGATGATGGCTGTCGAGCGGATGCCGCTGGCGGTGAGCGATGCGGTCAGCGTCTCGAGGTGAAGCCGCGCCACGTTCTCGTCGGTGACGATGGCGGTCAGCGGGCGCTTCAGCAATGGCGCGATCAAGGCTCCGCTGTGCTGCAGAAGATTTTCGCCGATGGTGATCTCGTAGCTGCGGTTGCCCAGCGCCACGGGAACAGTTTCGCGGCGCTCCAGCGCTGCACTTTCAGTCATTGGAAAACCGCTCCCAGCCGTGCCATTGCGCCAGGGCGCGGATCACATCATTGACCATCTGGCCGTGCTGCACGTCGCGGCTTTCGACGATGACGTCGGCCAGACCATAGACCGGGTAGCGCTTGTCGATGAGGCCGCGCATCACCGCTTCCGGGTCTTCGGTCTTGAGCAGCGGGCGGTCCTGACGTTTCATCACCCGCTTCATGAGGAGCGCCAGTGGCGCCTTGAGCCAGACGGACACGCCCTCTTTCTGGATGCGGCTGCGGGTCTCGCCATTGATATAGGCGCCGCCGCCGGTGGCCAGAACCTTGGCCCCGCCGCCCAGCAGCCTGGCGATCACCCGGCGCTCGCCTTCGCGGAAATAGGGCTCGCCATGGTCGGCGAATATCTCGGCGATGGATTTGCCGGCCGCCAGTTCGATCTCGTGATCGGCATCGATGAACGGAATATCCAGCTTCTCGGCCAGCCGCCGTCCGACGCTGGTCTTGCCGGCCCCCATCAAGCCGACCAGAACGATGGGTTGAATGCCCAGCCGCTCGCGGACGGTTTCGGCCTCCTTTGCAATGGAACGGCGCGCCATTGATCCCAACCTCAAACTTGGACCCGCTTGTATCGCGGCGGGACTGGCACCGCAAAGGCTTTCCGAGACCGCCCGCAAGCGCTAGTGTCGTGGCCCAACAGGTGCGGACGATGCCCGATACGATTCGATTCTTGCTGGTGATCATATGTCTGGGCAGCGCCATCTATGGCGGCGCTTGGGCCTTGGCGCATTTTCCGCCCGAACAGACCGAGATTGTGAAGCCGCTGTCCAATGAGAAAATCCGCCCCAAGTGAGCGGCTGGCCACGGCCTCCGGCCATCGCCTGATCGAGCGTTATCTCGAGATGATGGCGGCGGAACGAGGTGCTGCCGCCAATACGCTGGCCGCCTACCGCCGCGACCTCGAGGCCTATGACAGTTTTCTGCAAGCCACGGGCAAGAGCCTGAAGGACAGCGATCCCGCCGCCATCCGTGGTCATCTCGAAGCAATCGAAGCCAGCGGCATGGCGCGCAGCACGGCGGCGCGCAAGCTCTCCGCCATCCGCCAGTTCCACCGCTTTCTGCACAGTGACGGACTGGCCAGCGGCAATCCGGCCACCGCGATTGAAAGCCCGCGCACGGCGAGGCCTCTGCCCAAGATAATCTCCGAAGCCGAAGTCGAAGCGCTGATTGCGGCGGCCCAGTTGCGGCTCAAGAGCGCCAGGGGCAAGATGGCGGTCAAAGCCCTGCGGCTGCTCTGCCTTCTCGAACTGCTGTACGCGACGGGGCTTCGCGTCTCGGAACTGGTGGGCTTGCCGCTGCGGGCCGCGACCGCCGAACGCGACTTCATCATGGTGCGCGGCAAGGGCGGGCGCGAACGGCTGGTGCCGGTGTCGCGGCGGGCGCGTTCACTCCTCGGCCGCCATGTCGCGGCACTGGCGGAGTCAGACGACTGCGGACAGAAATGGCTGTTCCCGTCTTCGGGAAAGTCCGGGCATCTGACCAGGCAGCATTTCGCGCTGGAGCTCAAGGGGCTGGCCGCCGAGGCAGGGATCGACCAGCAGCGTCTGTCACCGCATGTGCTGCGCCATGGCTTTGCCAGTCACCTGCTGGCGGGTGGTGCTGACCTCCGCGCCGTGCAGCAGATGCTGGGTCATGCGGACATCTCGACGACACAGATCTATACCCATGTGCAGTCCGGGCGGCTGCGCGAGGTGGTGGAGACGCATCACCCGCTCGCCAAGAAAAGTTGACTTCCGGGGTCCGGCCCGCCACTTTCCGGTCAACCCAATGGTTGATGAGTGCCCATGCCCACCTATCTTGATTTTGAAGCGCCGGTTGCTGAACTTGAAGGAAAGATCGCCGAACTGCGGGCGCTGGCGGCCAGCGACAAGACCGTATCCATTGCCGATGAGGTGAAGTCGCTGGAGAAGAAGGCCGCCAAAATTCTGGCCGACCTCTATCTCAATCTCGATCCCTGGCAAAAGACCGGGGTAGCACGTCACCCGGAACGGCCCCATGCGCTTGACTATATCGAGGCGCTGATTACCGAATTCACACCGCTGGCCGGCGACCGCAAGTTTGCCGAGGACTTCGCGGTGGTGGGCGGCCTTGGCCGTTTTAACGGCCAACCGGTGATGGTCATCGGCCAGGAAAAGGGCAGTGACACGGCGGCCCGGATCAAGCGCAATTTCGGCATGGCGCGGCCCGAGGGTTATCGCAAGGCGGTGCGCCTCATGGAACTGGCGGAGCGCTATGGCCTGCCAGTCATCACCTTCGTGGATACGGCAGGCGCCTATCCAGGCGTTGATGCCGAGGAGCGCGGACAGGCAGAGGCCATTGCGCGCTCAACCGACTGCTGCCTGGGGCTGGGTGTGCCGCTGGTCGCGGTCATTATCGGCGAGGGCGGTTCGGGCGGGGCCATTGCTTTGGCAACCGCCAATACGGTTCTGATGCTCGAACACGCGATCTACAGCGTCATCTCGCCGGAAGGGGCGGCCTCCATCCTGTGGCGGGATTCTGCCAGGGCCAAGGACGCGGCGGCGGCCATGAAGATCACCGCGCAGGATTTGAAGAAGCTCGGCATCATCGACGAGATCATCAGCGAGCCCTTGGGTGGCGCCCATCGCGGACGTCCGGAAGCGATTGCCGCGGCAGGCGAGGCGATCACCCGCACCCTCAAGGCCTTTGCCGGCGTGTCGGCGAGTGTGGTGCGAACCCAGCGGCGGGAAAAATTCCTGGCGATCGGGCGGGGACTTTAGAACACCGGCCTCAGTTGAACCTGTCGAAATAGCCCTGGACGCGCGTGAAGAGCGAGGCGACACCGGACGTTGTATTGGTGAGGACGGGCAGCAGGGCAACGCCAAGAATGGAAGCGATCAGGGCATATTCAATGGCCGTGGCGCCACTGTCGTCGTGCAGATAGTGTTTTGAAAGGCGAGAGATGTCTTTCACGGCTGTGCGCTCCATCGAGACCGGTTTGACCCGGCTGCTTCATGGCAAAATACACCACGGGGCCCACCAAGGAGTTGTTAATGTGGCCGTTAAGATTTTCCGCGCTGTACGGCGGATCATTATCTCCCTGGATTTTGCCGCCTTCCGGGGACCGCGCAGTCCGGCCATGACTTAACCATGATACCGGCATAGAGGTTGAAGAAAAGCTATCAATATCGTGCCTATCTCAATGTCCGCTTTGGCGTTGCGGCGGCCGCCGGTTCAACCCATCTCGCGGCTCAATAATTTCTTAACCTTTTGCGGAAGAGGCAGGCACTTGCTGGCAAAGTGTTCCATGAAAAGGCTTTCCTTGCTTTCCGGCAAGCCGGAAAATCCTGAAAGTCAGCAAAGTGTGATCAAGAATTGTGATCTGACTTGCCGATGAAGCGTTATGGAGACAAGCGAATTCTTTGAGGCGCAATGAATGGAGACTCCCATGTTTGGACTGACACGGCGTGACATGATCGCCGGTCTTGGTGGCGCGATTGTTGCCACCGGCTTTGGCGGGCGCCTGGAAGCGCGGGCCGCCGATGCCGCGCTGCTGCGCGTGGTGAAACGCAACATCGCGGTCAAGGGCAAGTCTGCTTCCGTCTATGCCATCGAAAATTCCTCTGGCGGACATGGCCTCGACCTGGTGCTGGGCGATGCCTTTCGGGTCCGCCTCGAAAATCAAACTGATAACGAAACGCTGGTCCATTGGCATGGGCTGACACCGCCAGCCGGACAGGACGGCGTGCCGGTGCTGTCGCAGGCGCCGCTGCAACCAGGGCAATCCTATGATTATGATTTTCCGCTGACCAAATCCGGCACCCACTGGATGCACTCGCACTTTGGCTTGCAGGAACAACAGATGCTGGCCGCACCGCTGATCGTCAGGGAAACCGCCGAGCCGGTGTTCGACGAGCAGGAGCATGTCGTGCTGCTGCATGACTTCACTTTCCGCGATCCCGCCGAAATCCTCGCTGAACTGAAGGGCGGCGGTGGCGCCCATGCTGGCCATGCCGGCATGCAAGGCATGGATCACTCCAAGATGACGGGGGGCGACGGCATGGCGGGTGCCATGCTGAACGACGTCGTCTTCGACGCCTATCTCGCCAATGACCGGACACTCGAAGACCCGGAAGTGGTCGCGGTGGAAAAAGGCGGCCAAGTCCGGCTGCGCATCATCAATGGTGCCGCGGCAAGCAACATGTGGATCGACACCGGCTCGCTGAAGGCTGAACTGATCGCCGTCGATGGCCATGCCGTCCATCCGGTCGAGCATACATTCTTTCCACTGGCCATTGCCCAGAGAGCTGACCTGCGGCTGCGCATACCCCCTGAAGGCGGCGCGTTCCCCATCATGTTCCGGCCGGAAGGGGTGGCCGCTCGGGCGGGCATTATTCTCGCGACGGCGGGAGCTACGGTCATGAAACAATTTGGCATGGGCTTGGCGCCGCCGCCGCTCGATCTGTCCTTCGAGCGGAATTTAAGGGCCGTGGCGCAGCTGCCGCAGGAACCGGTGACGCGCAGCGAGGTGCTGATGCTGACCGGCGGCGGGCCTGACTATCTCTGGGGCTTCAATGGCAAGCCGTCGATGCATGATACGCTGATGACCGTGCGCGAGGGGGACCGCATCGAAGTGATGATGCACAACATGACAGGCATGGCCCATCCCATGCATCTCCACGGCCACTACTTCAAAGTCACGGCCATCGGCGGGCAACGCGTCGACGGGGCGGTGCGCGATACCGTCCTGGTGCCGCCCATGGAAAGTGTAACCATCATGTTCGACGCCGGCAATCCCGGCACCTGGGCCTTCCACTGCCACCACCTCTACCACATGAATTCCGGAATGATGGGCACGCTGGCTTACACGCAGGCGACCTGATACCAACGGGCAGTTGAACTGACTCAGGGAGATTCTCAAATCGCTTGAAGTGTCATTGCATGGCGGCCTTGTCAATGGCGGCCAATCATGTCTGGAGCGGTACGGATTACCCGGCTTGATGCCTCTGCGGCGGATTTGCGCGGACTTTCGGGCTTGCGCGAGCGGCGGACCAGCCGCCACAAGAGCCCGGAGAAGGAAGCCCTGGCGGCTCTGGTTGGGGCCGGGCCCGATACTCAGGCGCACAAGGTGGTGCGCTGGCGGAGGGTGGATTTGCAGAAAGAACCCAAAGCGCGGTTTGGGCTGGAGGTGCATGAGCGCACGGTCGGCCACGTATCTGGCGAACCTCGGCTATCGCTGCCTGTCAGTGCGTTTGCGGCATCCCGGCGGTGGCCAAGGCCAAGCCCCTCGAAATCTGGTTCCAGAGCCTGCCCCGGAACTGATCGGGGTAGAGCAAGGATCGGCCAGCAAGGCACCCTGACGCGCATTTGGGTTAAGCGCGGAACCAGGCCACGGGCACGTAAGAAAAAGGCCCGCGAGATGATTGCGGGCCTTTTCCCAAGAATTTATGAAGCCTCAGGCCTGGCGGTCGCCGCCGCCCTGACGCTTGCCCACGTCCTTCATCCA
>JBKJQD010000250.1:0-18271 GCA_046594125.1 Aestuariivirga sp. | reverse complement strand
CGATATTCGCAAAGGCTTCAAGAGCTTCACCGGCGTCAAGCGCCGCTTCACCCGCACCGGCGCCCATAATGGCGTTACCGTATATGATGACTACGGCCATCATCCCGTAGAGATCGCCGCCGTGCTGCGCGCCGCGCGGCGCGTCACCCAGGGCAAGGTCGTGGCGGTCATGCAGCCGCACCGCTACACGAGGCTTCACAGCCTGTTCAACGATTTCTGCACCTGCTTCAACGATGCCGACACGGTCATTCTGGCGCCGGTCTATGCGGCGGGCGAAGCGCCCATCGAGGGCGCCAGCCACCTGGCGCTGGCCGAGGGCCTCAAGGCGCGCGGCCACCGCTCGGTGCACACCATCGAGAGCCCGGACCAGCTTGCACCCCTGGTGCGCAACATCGTGAAACCCGGCGATATGGTCATGTGTCTGGGGGCCGGCACCATCACGCAATGGGCCTATGCGATGCCCGGCCAGCTTGCCGCCTTCGATGACAAGAGTATCGCCTGATGCCGAAGATCGACGGTGAGGCGTTGCTCGGGCGCTTGCCGGGGGTGCGCGGGCGGCTGGAGGCTAATTCGCCGCTGGCCGATCTCACCTGGTTCCGGGTGGGTGGCCCCGCCGAAGTGCTGTTCACGCCCGCCGATGAGGCCGATCTGGCGGAATTCCTCAAAGCTATGCCGCAAGACATTCCGGTCACGGTGATCGGTGTCGGTTCCAACCTGCTGGTGCGCGACGGCGGCGTTCCGGGTGTGGTGATCCGCATGGGGCGGGGCTTGGCCGAAGTCAGCCTCGGGGAGGACAATCGCATCCGCGCCGGGGTCGCGGCACTCGACGTGCGCGTGGCGCGTTTCGCGCTTGAACATGGTATCGATGCATTAACCTTTCTGAGAGGTATACCGGGCACCATTGGCGGCGCGTTGCGCATGAACGCCGGGGCCTATGGTGGGGAAACCAAAGACGTTCTGGTTGAGGCGCGGGCGGTTGACCGGTCGGGGAATATTCACGTGCTGTCCAACGCGGACATGAAATTCAGCTATCGCCACAGCGGGGCGCCGGAAGACCTGATCTTCACGGCAGCATTGTTGCAGGGCCGCACCGGCAACCGCGACGAGATTGCCGCGGCCATGGACAAGATCACCGAAAGCCGCGAGGCGACCCAGCCGGTCAAGACGCGCACCGGCGGCTCCACTTTCAAAAATCCGCCGGGCCACAAGTCGTGGCAATTGATCGACAAGGCGGGTCTGCGCGGTTTCGCCATTGGCCCGGCCAAGGTGTCGGAGCTGCATTGCAACTTCCTCATCAATGAGGGAGGTGCCACGGCGGCACAGATCGAGGAACTGGGCGAGACTGTCAGATCCCGCGTCAAGCAAAACTCGGGCATCGATCTCGACTGGGAAATCAAACGCATCGGCATCGCCCTAAACGGGGATGCATGAGCATGGCGAAACTTATTCCTTCCGAGACCACGGTTGCCGTGCTGATGGGGGGCTGGTCGGCCGAGCGCCAGGTGAGCCTGTCAACGGGTGAGGGCTGTTCGAACGCCTTGCGCCGCGCCGGATTCAAGGTTGTGCCGATCGACGTGACGCGCGAGCGCATTGTGTCGATCCTTCAGGACTTGCAGCCGGACGTGGCCTTCAACGCGCTGCATGGCAAGTGGGGCGAGGATGGCTGCTGTGCCGCCATGCTCGAGACATTGCGCATTCCCTATACGCATTCCGGCGTGCTGGCCTCGGCACTGGCCATGCACAAGGAAAAATCCAAGGCGATTTTCCGCGCCGCCAACATTCCCGTCGCCGACAGCAAGCTGGTGGCGCTCGAGGAGGTTGCCGATCACCATGTGATGGCGTTTCCCTATGTGGTGAAGCCGGTGGCCGAAGGCTCGAGTGTCGGCGTTCACATCGTGCTCAGCAATGCCAACGGGCCGCCGTCCATCGTGCTGGAGCAGCGCGACATCTTCGGCAGCCATGCCATGGTCGAGCGCTTCATTCCGGGCAAGGAACTGACCTGTGCCGTGGTGGGCGACGTGGCGCTGGGCGTCATCGATATCGTTTCGAACAATTCCAAGTTCTACGACTATGTCGCCAAATACGCGCCGGGCGGTTCCCAGCACATTCTTCCCGCCGATATTCCGAAGGAGGTCTATCGCAAGTGCCAGCAATACACGATCATGGCGCATCAGGCGCTCGGCTGCCGTGGCGTGTCGCGCGCCGACTTCCGCTACAACGACCAGATCAGCGGCGAAATCGAACTGATCCTTCTTGAGGTCAACACCCAGCCCGGCATGACCGGCACCTCGCTGGTGCCGGAACTTGCCGCGCACGCCGGCCATAGTTTCGAAAATCTGGTCACCTGGATGGTCAACGATGCATCGGTCGACAGATGAGTGAACCGAAGCCCCGAATCTACGAGCGGCAACCGCCGCGGGTGCCGTGGCTGTTGATCGGGCAGCGCCTCAGGGTGCGTTTCGCCATGCGCGCCGCCGCATTGCTGTTTCTGGGTGCGGCCATCTCCGACGGCCTGCTGCGCGGTGGCTATCTCGACTATGAGAACAGCCAGTGGCTGAAAATTCCAGGCAAGATGGCGGGCGTCGTCGGCATGGCGGCGGAAGACATAAAAATTCAGGGCCTGACGCACCATGAGCCCGAAACCTTGCTGGCGGCCATCGGTGTGACGCCCGGCGGATCGCTCATCGGTTTTGATGCCTCGGTGGCCAGGCGCATTCTGGAAAATCTCGACTGGGTGGCCAGCGCCAAGGTGCAGCGGCTGTTTCCCAACCAGATCGAGATCGCCGTCACCGAACGCGATCCGTTCGCCATCTGGCAGCGCGGCGATGCCTATTATGTGATCGACAAAAGTGGTGCCGCGATGAGCGGATTGCCGGCCTCGCAGATGGTCAAGCTGCCACTGGTCAGCGGTGAGGGAGCAAATCTTGCGGCGGCTGAACTCGTTAACCAACTTGAAGCCTATCCCGACTTAATGTTGCAGGTGAAGGCGGCGTCGCGGGTGGGTGACCGGCGTTGGACACTCTATCTCGATAACGGCGTATCGCTGCTGCTGCCCGAAACCGGCTGGGCTGAAGCGCTGGCGAAGATCCATGACCTGGACCAGACCCAGCGCATCCTGTCGAAAGGTATCAAATCGGTCGATCTGCGGCTCGCCGGACAGATCACCGTGGCGGTCGCCGAGATCGCCGAAGACAAGGTGGGGCCTGCGAAGCGCAAGGTGGCGAAGAGCCATTGACGGTTTCAGTGTGTGAGGGTTTGCGTCGATGACGGTGGTTCAGTTGCATGGCTTGGGCAATCCCCGCGGACCGGTTGCAGTGAAGGGCGGTGTCGTCGCCGCACTCGACATAGGTTCAACCAAGATCAGTTGTCTCATCGCCGAGGCAGTCCCGCAAAAGCATAGGCCCGTCGATGCCGAAGAGCGCAACGGCCTCAAGATTCTGGGCATCGGGCATCAACTGTCGCGTGGTGTCAGGGCCGGTTCCATCATCAATGTCGACGAGGCCGAGCGCGCCATCCGTCTGGCGGTCGATGCCGCCGAGCGCATGGCCCAGCGCAGCATTTCGGAAATCTATGTGAATGTCTCGGGCGGGCGCCCGCAATCGCGCATTCATTCGGCGACCTTGAAAACCCAGACCGGCCAGATTTCACCGCGTGACATGGACCGGGTGCTCGATGCGGCCCTCGAACAGGTCGATCCCGGCCGCCGCACCGTCTTGCATTTGTCGCCGATCCAGTATCAGGCCGATGACGCCAAGGGTGTGAAGTCGCCACTCGGCATGTTCGCCGAAAACATCGGGCTTGATCTTGGCGTCGTCACCGTCGAACCGGCGCACCTCAAGAACATGGCGCTGGCCATCGAGCGCGCCCATCTGGCGGTGGCGGGTTTTGTCATGGCGCCCTATGCGGCGGCCCGTTCGGTGCTGGCCGAGGATGAATTGTCACTCGGTGTCACGCTCATCGACATGGGCGGTGCCACCACCAGCTTCGCCATCTTTCATGAGGGCAATCTGGTGTCGGCCGACATCGTGCCGCTGGGCGGCATGCACATCACCAATGACATCGCCCGCGGCCTGTCCACCACCATCGCCCACGCCGAACGCATGAAGACGCTGTGGGGATCGGCCACGCCGTCGCAGATCGACGAGCGCGAGATGATCTCCGTGCCATTGCTCGGCGAGCGCGGTGTTGACACGGTGCAGAAGGTGCCAAAATCGATGCTGACCGGCATCATCCGCCCGCGCCTTGAGGAAATCTTCGAAATGCTGCGCGACAAGCTCGAGGCCAGCGGTGCCGCCCATCTGGCGGGGCGCCGCCTGGTGCTGACCGGCGGGGCCAGTCAATTGACGGGAGCCCGCGATGTCGCCGCCCAGTGGCTTGACCGCCAGGTGCGCATGGGCAGCCCGGCCCATGTCGGCGGCATGCCCGAAACCGCCCATTCGCCAGGCTTCGCGGTCTGCGCCGGACTTCTCAACTACGCGCTGAGGCCCGATCCGCAGTACGCGCTGCCCGAGGCGAAGGCCAACCAGATACAGCTGGCACAGCAAAGCTACGTGCGGCGCATGGGCCGCTGGATCGCCGAGAGTTTTTGACGTTCCGGACGGCATCTGTCATCTGATTTCCCTTCTCCCCCCTGTGGCTAATGCATGCACACATCTTTTGGTCTGGCCGTGCTGGTTTTTCCATGATTCTGTTGGGCGGTGATTCGGCTTGTCGGAGGATTGGTGATGGCTGCGGCGGAGCTTGGGCTTTTCGGCGACGAACGGCTAAAAAAGGGGGCTGCGATTTTTTCGCCGCGGTCATGTCGCGGCGGACGGTTTGCCTGCGCAAGCTTGGCGGCAACCGGGCGGGCGAGATGCGCTTCGGGCGCTTCCTGCACAACCAGGCGGTGACGGCAAAAGAGATGATCGCCACGGCGGCCTGCGCCACGGGGTTGCGCGCCGCGGGCCGCCATGTGCTTGCCATTCAAGACACGGCGGAGATCAATTTCCAGGCCCATGTGAAGAGTAAGCGGGGTTTTGGCACGGTTGGCAATGGCACGGACATCGGCTTGCTGCTGCATCCGCTGGTGGCGGTGGATGCCGGGCATGGCGGCATCATCGGTCTTGCCGGGGCGGAGATCATCAACCGCCGCGATGGCAAGGTGGAAGACCGCAAGACCAGGCCGCTGGCGGAGAAGGAATCGCGGCGCTGGCTCAGCGGCATGCAGAGCGCCCGCGCCGTGCTGCACGGGGCCGGCCAGGTGACGGTGGTTGGCGACCGGGAAAGCGATATCTTCGGGCTCTTTGCCGGGCGCTGCGGAAACGTTCATCTTCTGGTGCGGGCGGCGCAGAACCGGGGGCTCGAGGATGGCGGGAGGCTGTTCAAGACGGTTCGGGGCTGGCCGGTGCAAGACCGTTATGCCATCGATGTTCCGGTCAAACCCGGTCAGATCGCGCGGCGCGCCGTGGTTGCCCTGCGGTTTGGCGCGGTCAGCCTCAAGCGTCCGGCCACAAGCCCCAAACACTGGCCTTTGCGCATCGATCTCCATGCCGTGGATGTGTTCGAGGAAGATGCGCCGGCGGGACAGAAGCCGGTGCATTGGCTGCTGATCACCAGCCATCGCGTGGAAAGCCTTGCCGGTGCCGCCGAGATTGTCGTCTGGTACCGCAGGCGCTGGACCATCGAACAGGTGTTCCGCACTCTGAAAAGCCAGTGCCTCGACATCGAGCAAAGCCAGATCGTCACGGCGGAGGTTCTCGGCAAGCTGCTGATCGTCGCCCTCATCGCCGCCGTCGCGGTCATGCAACTCATCCACGCCCGCGACGGCAAAAGCCGCCAGCGCATCGAAGATGCAGCCAACCGCTTCGACCCGCGTTTCCTCGCCGCACTGGGCGCGCGCCTCGAAGGCAAAACCGAAAAACAGAAGAACCCGCATCCCCCCGGCAGCCTCGCCTCGCTTGCCTGGATCGCCGGACGCCTCGGCGGTTGGTCCGGCTACACCTCCAAAGGCTACAAACCCGCCGGACCCAAAACCATGCACGACGGCCTCCTTCAACTGCAGGCCAGACATGAAGGCTGGAAAATCGCAAAATGCGGGTAAGATGTGTGAATCCCTCTCCCGATGGGAGAGGTATCCGGGCAAGCACCGACGAATATTTCACCCTCCTTACCCCGTTGAGTCATTTCGACTCACTTTGAGTGGTTTTTTCCAGGTTTGGTTAGCGGGCGTTAACCATTTGTAAGGGATTGGCTAACCAATATGGCGGCTGGCAAATCATTGTCCGGGCGCCAATCATGACAATCAAACTGACCGTTCCCAACCTGCAAGATCTCAAACCCCGCATCACTGTATTCGGCGTCGGCGGCGCCGGCGGCAATGCCGTGAACAACATGATCGAGAGCGGTCTGCAAGGGGTCGAATTCGTCGTCGCCAACACCGACGCCCAGGCGCTCATGCAGAACGCGGCCCAGCGCCGCGTGCAGATGGGCACGGCACTGACGCAAGGCCTGGGGGCAGGCTCGCAGCCGCAGATCGGCGCTGCCGCCGCCGAGGAAGCACTGGCGGAAATTCTCGACCATCTGGCCGGCTCGCACATGGCCTTCATCACCGCTGGCATGGGCGGCGGCACTGGCACGGGTGCCGCACCAGTAATCGCGCGCGCCGCCAAGGAGCAGGGTATCCTGACGGTCGGTGTGGTCACCAAGCCATTCCATTTCGAAGGGGTGCGCCGCCAGCTCACCGCCGAACGCGGCATCGAGCAATTGGCCAAGCATGTCGATACGCTCATCGTCATTCCTAACCAGAACCTGTTCCGTGTCGCCAACGAGAAGACCACCTTTGCGGCGGCGTTCGCCATGGCCGACCAGGTGCTCTATTCGGGCGTCGCCTCGATCACCGAGCTGATGACCAAGGAAGGCCTGATCAATCTCGACTTCGCCGACGTCCGCGCCATCATGAGCGAAATGGGCCGGGCGATGATGGGCACCGGCGAGGCCTCGGGCGAGAAGCGCGCCATCGAAGCCGCCGAAGCAGCCATCTCCAATCCGCTTCTCGATGATGTGTCGATGCGCGGCGCCCGCGGGCTGCTGATCTCGATCACCGGCGGACCCGATCTCACGCTCTATGAAGTTGACGAAGCCGCCACCCGTATCCGCGAGGAAGTCGATCCGGAAGCGAATATCATTCTGGGCGCCACCTTCGATGAGTCGCTCGAAGGCACCATGCGCGTGTCGGTGGTGGCCACCGGCCTTGCCGCTGAAGTATCGCAGGAATCAAAGTCAGACGCCGAAGAACGGGCCGCCGAAGACCAGCAGGCCTCGCGCACCGTATTCGGTTACCACGGCAAGCAGAATACCGCGATCAAGAAGCCGATCCAGCCAGCGCCCATGGCGGCGCGTGTTGCACCACAGCCGAGGCCGCAGCAGCCGATGGCGCAGGCCAGCGAGCCGCAGCCCGACGCGCACGAGTATCATGAAGAGGCCGCTCCAGTGGCGCGCCAGCAGCCACGCGCTCCCCGTATTCCGTCCATCGAGGAATTTCCGGCCATCGCCCAACAGCAGGTCGAGGCCCAGAAGAACCGCATCGAGCATATCGCCGAGCATTCGGCGCGCAAGAAGCGTGGCCTCTTCGACCGCCTGGCCAGTGTCGGCCTCGGCCGCAAGGATGATCCGCCGCAGGCCCAGCGTGAACCTTCGATGACGATGCAGCAGCGTCCGCAGGCGGCGGCTCCGGCCCGCGCCCCGGTGCAGCCGACGCCTCAGGCGCATGTCGATCCCGGCCTTGATGACGATCAGCTGGAAATCCCGGCCTTCCTCCGCCGCCAGGCCAACTGAGCAACTGTCAGCCCCTGAATCGTTGAACCCGGCGGTCACACTTCCGCCGGGTTTCGTGCATCTAACGGGCCTTGGCGGTGCCGGGTGATGGCGGCGGGCCGGGCCATGCTTTATGATGTTGCTCCTTACCTTTGGGATTGTCTGGTTGTGTCAATTGCTTGCGAATTGAGGTCTCCGGCCAATCCGCTATGGCGCCGTGCGCGTGGCCTTGCGGTGCTGCTGGCGTTGTCAGTTGCCGTACCGGGCTGTGCCTCTTCGATCCTGGACGGCATCTGGGGCGATGACTCATCGACCCGCGCTGCAACGGCCGGTGTGGGCACCGGCTTGTCTCCCGATCTGGCCACGGCCCAGGACGGCGAGGTGGTTGCGGGCCTTTACAACAAGGGCTTGGCGGCACTCCAGGACGGCCAGTACAAGACGGCCACCAAGAATTTTTCCGAAGTCGAGCGCCAGTATCCCTATTCAAGCTGGGCGACCAAGGCGATCATCATGCAGGCCTATACCGGTTACCGGCGCGGCGGCTACGACGACGCCATCCTGGCCGCCAACCGCTTCATAACGCTGCATCCGGGCCACAAGGATGCGGCCTATGCCCATTACATCATCGCGCTCTCGAACTTCGAGCGCATCCCGGACGTGAAGCGCGACCAGACGGCAACCCAGAAGGCGCTGGAAGCGCTGGAAGAGGTGCAGCGCCGCTTCCCCGATTCGGCCTATGCCCAGGATGCCGGCAAGAAAGTCATCGTCGCCCGTGATCATCTGGCCGGCAAGGAAATGGATGTCGGGCGCTACTACTACAATCAGGGTTCCTATCTGGCCGGCATCAACCGCTTCAAACGGGTGGTGACAGACTATCAGAACACCTCGCAGACGCCGGAAGCGCTGTACCGCCTTTCGGAAGGCTATATGGCGCTGGGTGTCGTATCGGAAGCCCAGACGGCGGCCGCTGTGCTTGGCCAGAACTATCCCAATTCCGACTGGTACAAGGACGCCTACCGCCTGGTCGGCAGCGACGGGCAGGCGCCGGTCGAGAACCAGGAAAGCTGGATCAGCAAGGCCTTCCGCAGCATCAATCCGCTGTAGCGAGACCCCTCGCGGAGCGCTGCCAGACTCGGCTATAAGAGTCGCATGCTGACCGCCCTATCCATCCGTGACATCGTCCTGATCGAGAAGCTTGACATCACGCTCGACAAGGGCCTGACCGTTCTCACTGGCGAGACCGGGGCGGGGAAATCCATCCTGCTTGATTCGCTGGGGCTGGCGCTGGGCGCGCGGGGCGACTCGAGTCTGGTGCGGGCAGGTGCTGAACGCGGCGTGGTGACGGCGGCCTTCGCGCTGCCATCGAGCCATGCGGCCTTCGCGGTCCTCAGGGAGCAGGGCATCGAGAGTGATGGCGAACTCATCATCCGGCGCATGCAGAATGCCGACGGCCCGAGCCGCGCCACCATCAACGATCAGCCGGTGAGCCTCAACCTGCTGCGCCAGATCGCCGTGACACTTGCCGAAATCCATGGCCAGCATGCCGACCGGGCGCTGGTCGAAGTCGCCGCCCACCGCCGTCTGCTCGATGCCTTCGGCGGGCATGAGAGTACTGCGTTGGAGGTGGCGGCGTTGTGGGCGAAGGCCAGCGAGGCTGAAGCGCTGCTCGAAGCCCATCGCGATCTGATGGCGCGGGCCGAGGCCGAGCGCGATTTTCTCGAGCACGCGGCGGAAGAGTTGCGGGCACTCAATCCCATCGATGGCGAGGAGGCCAAGCTCGCTGAAGCGCGGCAGATGATGATGTCGTCGGAGCAATATGCCGATGCCATCTCCGAGGCCGAGGACGCGCTGGCGGGTGACGGCACGGCGATGGCCCGCCTCAATGCGGCGCTGCGCAAGCTAGAGCGGCGGCGCGACACGGCGGGCGGGCGGCTCGATCATGTCTGCGCCGCACTCGACCGGGTGCTGGCCGAAATGGCCGAGGCCGACCGGGCGCTGGCCGAGGCGCGGCGCGCCTTTATCTTCGATCCCAAGGAACTGGAAAATTCCGAGGAGCGGCTGTTTGCACTGCGGGCGGCGGCGCGCAAATACAAATGCACCGTCGATACTCTCGCTTCGGTGCGTGAGCGCTTCGAGAATGAATTGAAGGCGCTGAGCGACGGCGGCGCCACGCTGCGGAAACTTGAAGCCGAGGGCAAGCGCACGCGCGATGCCTATGACGCCGCCGCCGAAAAATTGTCGGACAAGCGCCGCAAGTCGGCCCGGGCTTTGGACAAGGCGGTGGTGGCGGAATTGCCGCCGCTGAAGCTCGACCGGGCGCGCTTTGAAACCCGCGTCGAGACCGACGCCGGAAAACCCGGCCCCACCGGCATCGACCGTATCGAGTTCATGGTGGCCGCCAACCCGGGAACACCGCTGGCGCCGCTGATGAAGGTGGCGTCGGGTGGTGAACTGGCGCGTTTCATGCTGGCGCTGAAAGTGATCCTTGCCGCCAAGGGTTCGGCGCCGACTTTGATCTTCGATGAAATCGACACCGGTGTCGGCGGTGCCGTGGCCGATGCCATTGGTGCCCGGCTGTCGCGCATGGCCGAGGGGCTGCAGGTCTTGGCTGTCACCCATTCGCCGCAGGTCGCCTCGCGCGCCGCCCAGCACATGCTGATTTCCAAGATGGACGAGGTGGCGGGCAAGCGGGTCGTTACGCGGGTGCAGGGCCTCTCGCCGCAGAGCCGCCGCGAGGAAATCGCCCGCATGCTGTCGGGAGCGCAGATCACCGAAGCCGCCCGCGCCCAGGCCGATGAATTGCTGCAGGGCAGGGGATAGATGTGACGAAACAGCCTTGTTCTGTCATCCCGGCGAAAGCCGGGACCCATCGGGCATCAGGCTCTATCCGTGCAGATTGAGTCCTGTCGCTCCATGGGTCCCGGCTTTCGCCGGGATGACAAAGATTTTATTGGTGATTTCAGAAAACCAATCGCAAATCATTTATGTGCATGCCTAGCGCGCCTTGCAGAAAGGGATGATGATGCCAAAGGCTTCAATCTCTGCCGACCACCTCACGCCCATTGAGGCCGCCGCCGAGCTGATGCAGCTGGCGCAAGAGATCGCCGAGCATGACCGGCGTTATCATGGCGAAGATGCGCCCAGCATTTCCGACGCCGAGTATGACGAGTTGCGGCTGCGCAATGAGGCCATTGAGGGCCACTTTCCCGATCTGGTGCGCGAGGACTCGCCGTCGCGGCGGGTGGGGGCTGGAGTGGCGGAGAAATTCGGCAAGGTCCGCCATCGCGCGCCCATGCTGTCGCTCGCCAACGGTTTCAGCGACGAGGACGTGAGCAAATTCGTGGGCCGCGTCCGGAGTTCATTCAAACTTGGGGACACCGAAGTGGTGGAATTCACCGCCGAACCGAAAATCGACGGGCTGTCGATTTCGCTCCGCTATGAGAACCGCAAGCTAGTTCAGGCGGCGACGCGCGGCGACGGCGCCGAGGGCGAAAACGTCACCGCCAACGTGCTGACCATTTCGGAAGTGCCGCGCGCGCTGCCGAAATCGGCTCCGGACTTGATCGAGGTGCGTGGCGAAATCTATATGGCGCACAAGGACTTCGCAGCTCTTAATGAGAAACAGATTCAAGCCGGCGAAAAGCCTTTCGCCAACCCGCGCAATTCGGCGGCAGGCTCACTGCGCCAGCTTGACTCGTCGATCACCGCGGCGCGGCCTCTCAGGTTTTTCGCTTATGCCTGGGGCGAGGTGCTGGAGTTTCCGGGAGCGACGCAATGGGACGTCATCCAGAGCTTCAAGTCCTGGGGCCTGCCGGTCAATCCGCTGATGAAGCTGTGCGCCAGCGTCGATGAATTGCTGGCCCACTACCGCCTGATCGAGAGCCGGCGCGCCGATCTCGGCTATGACATTGATGGCGTGGTCTACAAGGTGAACCGCCTCGGCTGGCAGCAGCGGCTGGGCTTTGTGTCGCGGTCCCCGCGCTGGGCCCTCGCTCACAAGTTCTCGGCCGAGAAGGCCACGACGCTGCTTGAAGGTATCGATATCCAGGTGGGCCGCACGGGGGCGCTGACGCCGGTGGCGCGCCTCAAGCCGGTCACGGTGGGCGGCGTGGTCGTCTCCAATGCGACACTGCACAACGAGGACGAGATCGCCCGCAAGGACATCCGCATCGGCGACACAGTGATGGTGCAGCGGGCGGGCGATGTCATTCCGCAGATCCTTGGCTATGTCGCGGAGAAGCCGCGTGGTGAAAAGCCGTATGAATTTCCCAAAGTGTGCCCGGCCTGCGGCAGTCACGCCGAACGCGAAGAGCGGGCCTCGGGCAAGACCGATGCTGTGCGGCGCTGCACTGGCGGGCTGATATGCCCGGCCCAACGCGTCGAACGCCTCAAGCATTTCGCTTCGCGCAATGCCTTCGACATCGAGGGATTGGGCGACAAGATCATCGAGGAATTTTACCGCGACGGGCTGATCCAGTCGCCGCATGACATCTTCACGCTCGAACAGCGCGACCAGCACTCCTTGAAACGGCTCAAGGCCTGCGAGGGCTGGGGCGAGGCCAGTGTTCGCAAACTTTTCGACGCCATCGACGCGCGCCGCACGGTGGCGCTTGACCGTTTCATCTTCGGCCTCGGCATCCGCCATGTTGGCGAGACCACGGCGCGGGCCTTGGCCCGGGCCTATGGCAGCGCGCAAAACATCCGTACACAGATGATCGCGGCGGGCGAAGAGGGCAGCGAGGCCTGGACCGAACTCACCTCCCATGATGGCATCGGCGACGTGGTGGCCGAAGGTCTGGTGCAATTCTTTGGCGAGCAGCACAACCGCGATGTGGTTGACGAGTTGCTGAAGCATGTCACCGTCACGGAACTCGCAGCGCGCAGCATGTCGTCCCCGGTAGCGGGCAAGACGGTGGTGTTCACCGGTGCGCTCGAACGCATGACGCGCGAGGAGGCCAAGGCCATGGCCGAACGCCTTGGCGCCAAGGTGGCGGGATCGGTGTCGAAGAAGACCGACCTTCTGGTGGCTGGGCCGGGTGCCGGATCGAAACTCAAGGAGGCCGGAAAACACGGCGTCGAGGTTATCGACGAGGATGGCTGGTTCCGGCTGGTGGGCGCGGGATGATGGCCGCGGCCCCTCATCCGGCGCGTTCCGCGCGTCCTCTCCCGCGCCTCGCGGGAGAGGGTGCCGCGAAGCGGCGGTTGAGGGGGTGCCTGCCGCAACCGGTCAACTGAGCGGCGCGCAAGCCTTCTTCAGCCACTCCAGTTCGGCGCCGGAGAGAAAATCACCGATTTCCTTCAGCACCCGGGCGTGATAGGTGTCGAGCCAGGCCAGTTCATCGCCGGTCATCAGCCTTGTGTCGATGAGGCGGCGTTCGATGGGGCAGAGGGTCAGGGTTTCAAATCCCAGCATCGGGCGGTCGCCGCCCGGCACGTCGCTTGGCCCCTGCACCATCACCAGGTTCTCGATGCGGATGCCGTATTCGCCCTGCTTGTAAAAGCCCGGCTCGTTGGACAGGATCATGCCGGGCTCAAGGGCCACGCGGTCCGACTTGTTGATGCGGGCCGGGCCTTCATGGACCGAGAGATAGGAGCCGACGCCGTGTCCGGTGCCGTGGTCGAAGTCGAGGCCCGCCGTCCACAGGCTGCCGCGTGCCAGCACGTCGAGCTGCGAACCGCAGGTGCCCTTCGGAAAACGGATGCGCGACAGGTTGATCATGCCCTTCAGCACGCGGGTGAAGCGGTCCTTCATTTCATCCGTGGGCTGACCAATGACCGTGGTGCGGGTGATGTCGGTGGTGCCATCCTGATATTGGCCGCCGGAATCAATGAGGAAGATTTCGTTCATGCCCAGCGCGCGGCTGGTTTCGGCGGCGACGTGATAGTGCGGAATGGCGGCATTGGGGCCAGCGGCGGCGATGCTGTCGAAACTCAGGTCCATCAGCACGCCGGTACCGTTACGGAACTGCTCGAGTTTGTCCGCGACAGCCATTTCGTGCAGACCGCCCTCAGGACCCGCCGACTCGAGCCAGCACAGGAAGCGTGACACGGCGACGCCATCGCGCAATTGCGCGGCGCGTGCTCCTTGCTGCTCGGTCTTGTTCTTGCGCGCCTTGGGCAAAACGCAAGGGTCGGCCGCCGCAACAATGACCGCACCCGACCGCGCCAGAGTGGCGCGGATGGCATCGGGTGCCGAGCCCTTGTCGAGTTGCACCACGGCCTTCCTGGCGCCGAGCGATTTCAACGAGTCGATGATCCTGGCGGGCTGGCGCAGCGTGGCGATGGATTTCAGATGCGCCCGGACGTCTTCGGGAACCTTCTTGGCATCGATGAACAGTTCCGCCTTGCCCTTGCGATGCACGATGGCATAGGCGGGAACGACCGGCGTATAGGGAACGTCGAAGCCGCGCAGGTTCAGCAACCAGGCGACGCTGTCGGGCTGGGTCAGGACCACGGCAGCGGCGGTGCCCAGCGTCTTGACGATATCGGCCAGCTTCTCCTTGGCCTTGCGCCCGGCAAATTGCGTTGGCTGGGTGGTGATGGCGGCGCTGGGCCGGGCTGGCTGGTCATGCCAGATGGCATCGATGGGGTTGGACGTGACTGGCACCAGTTTCGCCCCGGTGCTGCCGCAGGCGGCGCTGAAGGTGGCGGCCTGATCGGCGGTGATCAGCCACGGGTCGAAGCCCATGCGGTCGCCTTTCTTTAGATTGGCGGCAATCCATGTGGCCGGCGGCTCTTCCACCAGATGCCGCGGCTTGTAGGTCTTGACGTCAACCTGGGCGCGCACCTGGATGGTGTAGCGGCCATCGACGAAAATGGCGCCTGACTTCTGTGTCAGGATGGCGAGGCCCCATGAGCCCGCAAAGCCAGTGAGCCAGCGCAGGCGTTCGGCATAAGCCGCCACATACTCGCCCTGGAATTCATCCTGGCGCGGGATGATGAAGCCGCTGAGCTTGCGCTTTTTCAGTTCGGCGCGAAGTGCGGCGGTCCGGGCGGCAATGATCTTGAAGCTGTTGGTCATCTGGCAGCATTAGCCTGTCTGTTTGTGCCACGGAAGGGCTGTTGCGCACGCGTCAAGGCAGCGGTCCGCTCAATCATTTTCACTTTTTATTGACCATCCGCGGACACCGCAATCGAAACCGGGGAGGGGGCAATTTCCGTTTACGTGTCATCCCACATGGGATTTGAACTGCAACAGGAGAATACTGGATGACACGCCGAATTTCCCTTTATGCCGCCGCTGCGATCATGGCTCTTGGCTTGGCGCCGCTGGCCGTTCCAGCATTCGCCGAAGACACCGTGATGGTGGGCGGAGCGGAAATGTATCCTTCGAAGAATATCATCGAAAACGCCGTCAACTCCAAGGATCACACCACGCTGGTGGCGGCTGTGAAGGCCGCTGGCCTGGTCGATACGCTTTCCGGGGCTGGTCCTTTCACCGTCTTCGCCCCGACCAACGAGGCCTTCGCCAAACTGCCGGCAGGCACCGTCGACATGCTTCTCAAGCCCGAGAACAAGGACAAGCTGGTCAATATCCTGACCTATCATGTGGTGGCGGCGAGTGCGATGAGTGACGCCATCAGCAAGATGATTGCCGATGACGGCGGCAAACACATGGTCAAGACGGTGAGCGGCAACGAGCTGACGCTGATGTCCAAGGACGGCAAGATCATGATCATGGATGAAAGCGGTCAGACCGCAACCGTCACCATCGCTGACGTCAAGCAGTCCAACGGCGTAATTCATGTGATCGACACGGTGCTCTTGCCAAAGTAAGCACCGTCGCGCCAAGCCAACACGGTTTCGCTGCGTCAACAGCGTGCGAAACGCCGCTGTGCTTGAGTAAGTAACGCGCCCGCGCTAAGGACCGTCCTGCATATCTGCAGGGCGGTCAATACGGCATGGTTTTCCAGTTCCGCAAGAATCTCATCCTGTCACTCCGCAAGGGATATTTCGATCCCGCCGATTTCGTTGCTATCGGCAATCGTGCGGCGGCCAAGGCGCCCGACATCCGGGTCTTCGTCATCGATGACGATACGCCGATTGCCGCACTGCCAGCGGCGATCTGGAGTGATGCAACGCTGGCCGTCGGCTTTCGCAAGGAAACGAAATTCCGGCCGAAGCGCGGATTGCTGTTGATGAACCGCCCGATCGAGAAACTGGAACAGGCGGCGGTGATGTCCCGCCATGGGATTGCTGCGCCGCATGCGGCGCTGTTCGAATTCGGCATGGACTTGCCCGTCGAAGACTGGGGTACGCATGTGTTGCTGAAACCGGCCGGTTTTGCCCACACGTCGCATAACGAAGGCATTCAGGTTTTCCACCGAGAGCGCCTGGCTGCGATGACCGTGCTCGATGTCCCGGCGGGGCATCTGATGCGCGAGGTGGCGATGATCGCCCAGCGCTTCATCGACACCGGCGACTATCCCGCCAAATACCGGGTTCTGACACTGCTCGGCGAAATCCTCTACTGCCAGTTCACGGTCCTCATCGGCAAGCGCCCGCCGCTCGATGCGCCGGACGACATGCTGGAGCAGGCGGTGGTCGGCACCGGCGAGGCTGAACGTACGTATGAGCCATGCAATGATGCCGATGTCCTGGCCTTTGCGCGCAAGGTGGCTGCGGCTTTCGGTGGAATTCCGCTGCTCGGCATCGACATCATCCGCGATATGCACAGCGGCAAACTTTTTGCACTCGAAGTCAACGCCTGGGGCAATGTCTGGCATTTCTCCTCGGACATGTGGGCCGAGCGCCGGGCGCTTTATCCGAAGGTCAAGACAGACATGATGAACCAGTTTGGCGCCTTCGACGTGGCCGCATCCGCACTGATCGCCGCGACACGCCGGATGGCGCGCTGAGCCTCACATCTTCAGCTTGATGCGGCCTTCGATGGCGGGGGCGATATCTTTTTTGGCCATGATGTAATCCATGACATCGCTGGCCATCAGCTTGGCGCTCAGGGCGCCGACCAGCACCTTGGCTTTCTTGAACACGTAATAGCCGTCGCCGCCGCCCTGCATGTAGTCGTTGGTGGCCAGCGTATAGTTGGCCGCCTTGTCGAGGGGCTTGCCACCGATCATCACCGATAACACACGCTGACCAGCGGGTTTGGTGGCGTCTGCTTCGGCCACCAGTCCCGAAACCTGGGGGAAGCGGCCAGCACCCTTTTCAACTTCACTGAAACCATTTTCGAGAGCCGCCCAGATGGTATCGCCGGTCACTTCCAGTTTCACCGTCTTGTTGCCGAAGGGCAGTTCGGTGAAGACATCGCGGCGGGTCAATTGGGTGCCGGCCGGATACTCCTTGTTGCCACGAATGCCGCCGCCATTGGTAATGGCGATGTCGGCGCCGGTTGCGGCGCGGGTGGCGTCGGCGATCAGGTTGCCGATGGCCGTTTCGCTGCCGCGCACCGAAGCCTTGCGGCTGTCGAGGGCGGTGCTGCTGCTGCCGATCACCACGTCGAGTTCCTTCGATAGTTGGGCATTGTACTTGTCGACCAAGCCCTGCGTTTCGGGATCGGGGGTGACCGATGCTGAATCGATGATGCGGAAGTTCGGCCACCAGGTGAGGCTGCGCTTGCCGTCCTTTTCCTGGACATCGATGGTCAGATCGACGGCGGTGACATAGAGGGCCTCGGTCATGGACTCGGCCAATGCGGTGCGGCCGTCATAGTAGACGCTCAGGCTATGATCGTCGCCCGACAGCAGGACGTCGGCATCGTGGCGCTCAACCATGGCAAAGTCCTGCAGCCGGTCGGTCTGCACGATACCGACAACGAGTTCTGCCCCTGCCTTGCGCAGGTCCTTGGCGGTGGCTGAGGCGGTATCGACCGAAGGCAGGAAATTGTAGCCCGCACCGGGGCTCGACACAGCGGGCGTGTCATCAGCGGTGATGCCGAAGAACCCAACCTTGACGCCGCCCACATCCATGATGACGCTGTCGGCAAAGCCCTCTACCGGCTCGCCCTTGCCATCGCGCAGGTTGGCGGCCAGGAGCTTCGTCTTCAGTTCCTTGATCCGTGTACTGAAGACCTCCGGGCCGAAGTCCCATTCATGGTTGCCGGGCACGAAAAAATCCGGCGGCGCCACGTTGAGGAGCGCCACCGTATTGGCGCCCTTGTCGATGCCCGACAGCAGCGAGGGCGAGAACATGTCGCCGGCATGGGCGTAGATGACATGGCCGCCCTTGGCGCGCTCGGCCTTGACCACGGCATTGAGCCGGGCAAAACCGCCACGGCCCTCCTTGCTGGCGTCGAAATTATAGATGTCGCTGGTGAGCAGGAAGGTGATGTTTACGGTCTCGGCAACGGCGGGCTGGAGCAGGGCGGTGCCCAGCAACAGGGCGGCGAGAAGGGATTTGCGGATCAGGTGCATGGCAGGCCTCCAGGGGTTGATCGCTGCGCTACGGATTGAAACTCATTCTGTCCAATTCTGCAACAGGCTGATGACGTTTGGTCAGTCAAGCCCCTTGATTCAAGGCT
>JBKJQD010000219.1:0-5133 GCA_046594125.1 Aestuariivirga sp. | reverse complement strand
CCTTCTGCATGGAACGGGCGGCGGGCAAGCGCCTGCCGCAGATCATCTCGGAGGAAATCTGGCAGAAGATGGGGGCGGAAGAGAGTGCCAGCTTCACGGTGGATGCGGCGGGCTATGCGCTGGCCGATGGCGGTTTCAACGCCACCCTGCGTGACTATGGACGCTTCGGGATGCTTTATCTCGAAGGCGGACTGGTGCCGCAAGGCTGGATCGAGGCAACGCGCAACGGCAACCACGCCATCTTCCACGCGCCCTATACGCTTTCGCTGCCCGAAGGCGCCTACAAGAACCAGTGGTGGATTGAAGACCCGCGATCCCGCGCCATCATGGCGCGCGGCGTCTTTGGGCAATTGATTTATGTGAACTGGGACCACAACATGGTGGCGGTGAAGCTGTCGAGCTGGCCGGATTTTCTCAACAACGAATTCAATATCGCCACGCTGGGCGCCATTCACGCCATCGCCGGGAGTCTCGCATGACGCTTACCGATGCCGTTGCGGCCCATCAGCTGCGCCATCATGGTGCGGCCCTTGATGGTGCGAAGGCTGTTGTGCTGCTGATCCACGGGCGCGGTGCCACGGCTGAAATCATGCTGCCGCTGGGCGATGCCATCGGCCTTGCGGGGATTGCTTATGTTGCTCCGCAGGCGGAGGGCTTCACTTGGTATCCGCAAAGCTTCATGGCGCCCACGGCGGCCAATGAGCCTTATCTTTCCGCAGCGCTGGCGCGGATTACGAAAATCATCGCCGATCTCATTGCGGCGGGCGTCGCGCCGGAAAAGCTCGCGGTCATCGGTTTTTCGCAAGGCGCCTGTCTGGCGGCCGAGACGGTGCTGCGAAACCCAAGACGTTACGGCTTCATCGGCATCCTGAGCGGCGGCGCCATCGGCCCGCCAGGAACGGCGCGGACCTATGCGGGCTCATTGGCTGGAGCGCGGGCGTTCTTGGGTTGCGCCGAACGTGACGGGCATATTCCGTTGTCGCGCATGCAGGAGACAACGGCCCTGTTCAAGGCGATGGGAGCGGAAGTGAGCGAGCAGATTTATCCGGGAACGTTCCATGGCGTGAACGATGACGAGATGGAGCAGATACGCGCCAACCTGCCGGCGATGTTCACATCGTAATGCCGGGCAGTTTCAGGCCCGGTTCCTTGGTGCAATCCACCGCGATCTCGTAACCGGCGTTGGCGTGGCGCATGACGCCAGTGGCGGGGCCGTTACAAAGCGCGCTATTTTGTTTCATATAATAGAGTATCCTGTCGCGGCAATCTTGAATTCATATAGACGCCTTTTGATTTGGGGGGAGAGGACATTGTTAGACGACGACTTGCGAAACCGTGTTCGTAGATTGATTTCTGGTGATTGTCGTTCGGGGGATCTAGACCGTCTGTTTCTTGGCCTGCGGGAACGCAATTACGGCTACAGTTGCTTTCGAGAAATTGGAGATTTTGTCGCGCACCGGGCCACTCGAACCAAAGGTCTTATCACTGAAGTCGGCAGAGATGTCTTCACAAGTGTGGATGTTTGGAGTTTGAAAATTCGGGGTATGAATCCTTCTCAGGTCGATATTATTCGTGCGGCTAATGCGAATCTTCGTCTGGCAACCGACGAGCAATTAAAGTCAGGTTGTGGATGTCGACGCCAAATTGCGCAGAGTAGACTGAAAAGCGCCCTGCAGAAAATGGATCGCGACGAGACGCCCACTGACGCCGAATTCAGAGTGCTTCACTACGTCGGCAACCGCTTCATTTGGAGACCAGCATTTACGTCTGATCGGCTTTATGAAGAGTTCAGACAAGTGCTTTCGGAAAATAAGATTGTTGCGGTATCTGATGTCGGCATATTGGACAATATCAAATCATTTCTGAGTCTTTATGCACTTTCACTGATGCACGGTTCTTCCATCGAACTTGAGAATGGTCACAGAGCAAAATTGTACGCGGGGTTCGCCAATAGAGAGCGCAATCTTGAGGTCAAGATTGAGATAGTTTTTGAGGAACTTGGCAAGCCACTGATGACTCCAATTTGCTTGTTTCTAACAGACATGAAGCCAGATGATTATTGTGATAGTGAACTCTGCGGACCTGAAACTCCGAGGATGGCGGATCATTGGAAATTTCCAATCGATATCAATGCAGCAGGCAAGCTCTGCCGTTCGTTTTGACACCGGAATGCGGCGTTTAAAACTCCCCAGTCACTCCCGGCAATTTCAACCCCTGCTCCTTGGCGCGCTCCACCGCGATCTCATAACCCGCGTCGGCGTGGCGCATGACGCCGGTTGCTGGGTTGTTCCATAACACGCGTTCGAGGCGGCGTGCCGTGTCGTCAGTGCCGTCTGCGACCACCACCATTCCGGCATGCTGCGAGTAGCCGATGCCGACGCCGCCGCCGTGGTGCAGCGAGGCCCTGGAGTTTGTCCCTGCCCCTTCCCCACGAAGAAACGGCTAGGCATGCTGTAGGCGTTGCAATTTCTCGCCCTGCGGCTTCAGGTGCGCCAGGTCGTAGTGGGCTTGCTGGACAAGCCAGCTTTCGGCGCTGCCGCCGAATACCTGTTCCAGCCGCACGGCCATGGCCGGTGAAATGCCGCGCTTGCCGTTCACCAGTTCGGAAAGCGTAGTGCGCGTGACTTGCAGCGCGGCGGCGGCTTGTGTGATGGTCAACGCCAGCGGCTCGATGCAGTCATGCAATACAACGGTGCCTGGATGCGGGGGGTTCTTCATGGGCATGGGCAAAACTCCTAGTGATAGTCCAAATAGTCGACATCCACCGCTTCGCCATCGGCAAAGCGAAAAATGACACGCCAGTTCGCTTGCACCGTCACGGCATGGAAGCCTTTGAGTTCTCCTTTCAAGAGGTGCAGCCGGTAGCCTGGCAAGTCCATGTCGGTGGCCTTCTGCGCGGCATGCAGCCGCGCCAATATGCGCCCCAACTTGTCACAATGATCGGGACGCACGCCGCGCCGGTCGTCGTTCTCGAACAGCCGCCGCAACCCCTTGTGCCGGAAGGAACGGATCATGATGCACCGTAAAGCGTTACATAACGCACGTCAATGAACATGGCATTGTTGCAATGCGGCGCTGCAGTGCTCAATCCAGGCTCGGCAAATTCAATCGCTGCTCCCTCGCACACTCCACCGCGATGTCATATCCCGCATCGTCGTGGCGCATGACGCCGGTTGCGGGGTCATTCCATAAAACACGTTCCAATCGCCGCGCCGCGTCGGCGGTGCCGTCGGCGACCACCACCATGCCGGCATGCTGCGAGTAGCCGATGCCCACACCGCCGCCGTGGTGGATCGATACCCAGGTGGCGCCGCTCGCGGTGTTGAGCAAAGCGTTGAGCAGTGGCCAGTCCGAAACCGCATCCGAACCGTCGAGCATCGCTTCGGTCTCGCGGTTGGGCGAGGCGACGGAGCCTGAATCGAGGTGATCACGGCCGATCACGATGGGGGCTTCGACTTCGCCGTTGCGCACCATCTCGTTGAAGGCAAGGCCGAGGCGGTGGCGCTGGCCGAGGCCCACCCAGCAGATGCGGGCGGGGAGACCCTGGAAGGCGATGCGATCACGGGCCATGTCGAGCCAGTTGTGCAAATGCGGGTCGTCTGGAATTAATTCCTTCACCCGCTGGTCGGTCTTGTAAATGTCCTGCGGGTTGCCGGACAGCGCCACCCAACGGAAGGGGCCGATGCCGCGGCAGAACAGCGGGCGGATGTAAGCTGGCACGAAGCCCGGAAATTCGAAGGCGTTCTTGAGGCCCATTTCCAGCGCCATCTGGCGGATGTTGTTGCCGTAGTCGAGCGTCGGTATGCCCCGGTGGTGGAAGTCGAGCATGGCTCGCACATGGACCTTCATCGACGCCATGGCCGCCGCCTTCACGGCTTGCGGATCGGAAACGCGCTTGTCCTCCCATTCGGCCAAAGTCCATCCGGCGGGGAGATAACCATTTACGGGATCGTGGGCCGAGGTCTGGTCGGTGACGGCGTCGGGGCGGATGCCGCGCTTCACCATTTCCGGCAGCAGCTCGGCGGCATTGCCGAGCAGGCCGACGCTGACTGGCTTGCCGGCTTTGTGCGAGCGGTCGATGATCTCGAGCGCCTCGTCGATGGTCGAGGCCTTGGTATCAACATAGCGGGTGCGCAGCCGGAAATCAATGCGGCTCGGCTGGCATTCGATGGCGATCATCGAGGCGCCGGCCATGGTGGCGGCGAGCGGTTGCGCGCCGCCCATGCCGCCCAAGCCCGCCGTCAGGAACCACTTGCCCTTCAAGTTGCCGTTGTAATGCTTGCGGCCAACTTCGGCGAAGGTTTCGTAGGTGCCCTGCACGATGCCTTGCGTGCCGATATAGATCCATGAGCCGGCCGTCATCTGGCCGTACATCATCAGGCCCTTTTTATCGAGCTCGTTGAAATGGTCCCAGGTGCCCCAATGGGGGACAAGGTTCGAGTTGGCGATCAAGACGCGCGGCGCGTCCTTGTGGGTGCGGAAAATGCCGACCGGCTTGCCGGACTGAACAAGGAGAGTTTCATCGTCCTCGAGAGAACGCAGCGAGGCGACGATGCGGTCATAGGCTTCCCAGTTGCGCGCCGCGCGGCCGATGCCACCATAGACGACCAGTTCCTCGGGGCGTTCCGCCACATCGGGATCGAGATTGTTCATCAGCATACGGAGCGGTGCTTCGGTCGCCCAGGACTTGGCCGACAGCGTGGTTCCGGTGGCGGCCCTGATGACGCGGGAATTGTCACGGCGGCTGTCCATCGTGGTTTCCTTACTGGCTTAAAGTGCCACGCGCATTGGTGCGGTAGCGGCTGTAAAGGGCATAGCGGCTGGCGGGATAGGTAAGGGTGGCGACGGTTGCCACCTGGCTCCGGCTCCACGAGCGGCGATGGAGTGCCAGGCAAGGTTCCAGAGGGCCAATGCCCAGCAGGCGCTGCTGGTCGAATGTCGGGAGTACCGCCTCAACCGTATGTTCCAGTTCATCGACCGGCGTTGCGGAGAGAAGATAGGCCGTGGGCGTGATTTTTGTGAAGTCCTGGGCTAAAAAATCGGGTGCAACGGCGGCGTTCACATAGCGGTCTTCCAATTGTACGGGAACACCGTTTTCCTCATGCACGATGACGATGTGGAAAAGCCGGTCCA
>JBKJQD010000202.1:0-5666 GCA_046594125.1 Aestuariivirga sp. | reverse complement strand
AGCATGTGAACTTCGTCAATAATATAGACTTTGTAGCGAGCCGATACCGGTGCGTAGCGCGTCTGCTCGATAATCTCGCGCATGTTTTCGACGCCGGTATTGGAAGCGGCGTCCATCTCGATCACGTCCATGTGGCGTGACTCGAGGATCGCCTCGCAATGCGGGCCGAAACCCGGCATGTCGATAGTCGGGGCATCGCCATAATTCAGCGCCCGCGCAATGAGCCTGGCCGTCGTCGTCTTGCCCACGCCGCGCACCCCGGTCAGCATATAGGCCTGGGCGATGCGGTTCGATGCGAAGGCGTTGGTCAGGGTACGCACCATCGCCTCCTGGCCGATCAGGTCAGGAAAAGTCTGGGGGCGGTATTTGCGGGCAAGAACGCGGTACCCGTTAGCGTTGGCGCCGCTAGAATGTTCAACCATGGCGGGCTTCCGGGACGGCCAATAAAGGTGGGAGGCTGGACGGGCAACCCGTTCCGAACTCGTTGGGGCTGCTTCCTTCCGGACCTGACCCGGTTGGCGAGCGGCACGTCCGCCGCCAACCTCCCGGAGGCTATATGGTCCGGCGGTGGGGAAAAGGCAAGCGCGGCTTGCAATGGCGGGAGTCAGACTGCAATCTGTCGGTCAGCCAGAATCACCGGAGATGCCGCGATGCGTACGACCCTCTTGGCTTTGACCGTGGCCACCCTTGCCGGAGCCGCCCAGGCGCAGGCCCATGACTGCCGCGCCTATTGGGTGGAAGTGGTCTGCGATGACGAAGGCCTCGATTGCCGCGCCCACATGGGCCACACGCCCGGCAATGGGCTTGAGTCAAATCCGGCCCACAGTTACTGGTATGTCTCCGCCACGAAGCGCGGCAAGCACCAGCACAAGCTTCCGGTCTGGCAGACGGCGGATACAGAACTGTGCCGGCCGTCGCGCGCCAATTGACCGCCGGAACCTCCTCCATTAATTGAGCGCCATGACGCTGCGCCCGATTATCACATTGCCCGACGAAAAGATGCTCCGCCAGGTTTCGCGGCCCGTGGTGCTTGTCGATGCCGGCGTCCGCAAGCTCTGGGACGACATGCTGGACACCATGTATGAGGCGCCGGGCATTGGCCTGGCCGCCATCCAGATCGGCGAGCCGCGGCGTCTGCTGGTGGTCGATCTGTCCAAGGAGGGCGAGGACAAGACGCCGCTTTTTGTGGCCGATCCGGAAATCATCTGGCAGAGCGAGGCCCTGAGCGACTACGAAGAAGGCTGCCTGTCGATCCCCGAATTCTATGAAATGGTCACCAGACCCTCGGAAGTGAAGGTCCGTTATCTCGACCGCCAGGGCGAAGCCTTGGAACTCCACGCCTCGGGCCTTCTCGCCACCTGCCTGCAGCACGAGATCGATCATCTGAACGGCGTCCTCTTTCTCGACCACATCTCGCGCCTGAAGCGCGAGCGCGTCCTCAAGAAATTCGCCAAGGCCGCCAAGCTGGGAAAGCTGTGAATGCGCCTGATCTTCATGGGGACGCCGGACTTCGCAGTCGAAACCCTCAAGGCCTTGATCGCCGCGGGCCATGACATCGCTTGCGTCTATGCGCAGCCGCCACGTCCGGCGGGTCGTGGCATGGCGGAGCGGCCGTCACCAGTGCATGTTTTCGCCACCGCCCGGGGGATCGAGGTTCGCATACCCTCGTCCCTGAAAGCAGCGGACGAACAGGGGCGCTTTGCGGCGCTGAATGCCGATGCCGCCATCGTCGTCGCCTATGGCTCGCTGCTGCCCAAGCCGGTTCTGGTTGCGCCGCGCCTTGGATGTTTTAATGTCCATGCCTCGCTGCTGCCGCGCTGGCGGGGCGCCGCACCCATCCAGCGCGCTATCATGGCGGGCGATGCCGAGACGGGCGTGACCATCATGCGCTTGGAGGAAGGCCTCGATACCGGCCCCATGTGCAAGATTGGGCGGCTGGCGATCACGCCAGTTTCCACCGCGCAATCATTGCATGACGAGCTGGCGGCTCTCGGCGCGCGGCTGATGGTCGAGGTTCTCGCTGATCGCCATATCCATTGCACGCCACAGCCCGCCGAAGATGTGACCTACGCGAAGAAGATCGGCAAGGCGGAAGCCCGCATCGATTTCGCGCTGGCCTCCGAAGAGGTGCGCAACCACATTCACGGCCTGTCACCCTTTCCCGGTGCCTGGTTCATGGCCCATGGCGCGCGCCTCAAGGTGCTGGCCTGCGAGGTGGTTGATGGCACAGGAGAAGCGGGCATCTTCCTTGATGAGCACCTCACCATCGCCTGTGGCAAGGGCGCCATCCGCCTGCTGAAACTGCAACGTGAAGGCAAGGGCGCCATGGACGCGGAAACCTTCCTGCGAGGGTTTCCCGTCGCTCAGGGCACAAGGGCCGTGTGATGCCGCGCTACAAGCTCATCATCGAATATGACGGCGCCCCTTTCGTCGGCTGGCAGTTCCAGGCGATTGGCCATTCGGTGCAGGGTGTCCTCGAGGATGCCATCGCCCGTATCAATGGCCAGCCGGCGACCGTCCATGGCGCCGGGCGCACCGATGCCGGAGTCCATGCCCTGGGTCAGGTGGCCCACGTCGACCTGGTCAAATCATGGGACACTTTCAAGCTGCGCAATGCGCTCAATGCCCATGTCAGGCCGCATCCGCTGAGCGTGCTTGAGGTAATCGAAGTGGGCGGGGATTTCCACGCCCGCTTTTCGGCCACCCGCCGCCACTACCTGTTCCGCATCCTGAACCGCCGTAGTCCGCCAGCTCTCGACAAGGGCAAGGTGTGGTGGCTGCCCCTCGACCTCGACTCGGATGCCATGCACGAGGCGGCACAGTGCCTCGCCGGCAAGCATGATTTCTCGACCTTCCGCGCCGCCCAGTGCCAGGCCAATTCGCCGGTGAAAACGCTCGACCGTATCGAAGTGGCGCGCTATGGCGAACTGATCGAGATGCGCTGCGACGCGCGCTCCTTCCTGCACAATCAGGTGCGCTCCATGGCGGGTTCGCTGAAGCTGGTTGGCGAAGGCAAGTGGCGGGCGCGCGATCTGAAGGCCGCCCTCGACGCCGCCGACCGCAGCCGCTGCGGGCCGGTCTCGCCGCCCGACGGACTTTACTTACTCAAAGTTGACTATTGAAATAATCGGCGAGGATGCGTCCGTAGATGGCTTGCGTGGCGCGCAGCTCGGCAATTGAAATGCGCTCGTCGGTCTGGTGGATGGTGGCGTTGGTGGGGCCGAATTCCAGCACCGGGCAATAGTCCTTGATGAAGCGCGCATCCGAGGTGCCGCCGGCCGTCGACAGTTTCGGCAGGATACCGGTTTCGGCTTCGACGGCATCCTGCACCAGGCCGACGAAAGCGCCGGGCTCGGTGATGAAGGCTTCGGCACCTTCAGTGGCGCTATAGGACCACACTCCGCCAAGTTCGCCGCGAACCGCTTCGATATGCCCATCGACCCAGGCGCGCAGCGAAGCGAAATCATGCTCGGTCGAGAAGCGGATGTTGAACTTCGCCATGGCCCGCGACGGAATGACATTGCCCGCCGGATTGCCGACATCGAAGCTGGTCACCGCCAGCGTCGAGGGATCGAAATGGCCGTTGCCGTCATCCAGCTTCGTGCTGGAAATCAGGCTGACGAAACGCGCCAGCTTGGGAATGGGATTGTCGGCCTTGTGCGGATAGGCGGCGTGTCCCTGCTTGCCATCCACCGTCACGGTGAAACTCAATGAACCGCGCCGCCCGATCTTGATGGTGTCGCCCAGACTGTCCATGCAGCTTGGTTCACCCACCAGGCAATGGTCGGGGATGTGGCCGTTGTCTTTCATCCACGCCAGCACTTTTGCCGTGCCGTTGATGGCCGGGCCTTCTTCATCGCCGGTGATGAGAAACGAAATCGAGCCCTTAAAACTGCCCGCCGTCCTGACGAAATCGATTGCCGCTCCGGCAAAGGCGGCGACCGATCCCTTCATGTCGGTGGCGCCGCGCCCGAAGATGAAGCCATCGGCGATGCCGGCGGCAAACGGCGCATGCGACCAGTCTTCACCGCGACCGGCGGGCACCACGTCGGTATGACCTGCAAAGCAGAAGTGCGGGGCAGCCGATCCAAAGCGTGCGAAGATGTTATCGACGTCGGGCGTACCTTCTTCCTTGAAAATCAGGCGCTGGCAGACAAAGCCTTGGGCGGACAGCGTGTTTTCCAGCAGCGTCAGGGCACCCCCTTCATGGGGCGTGACCGAAGCGCAGCGGATGAGGCCCTGGAGCAGCGGAACCGGATCGGGTGGTGTGTTCTTCATGGCGTCATGATAGCGCCAAATGAAATGCCCGGCCACTGGTGACCGGGCATTGCTGTGTTTAAAAGTTGACTATGCCGCCAGCGGGTCGGCGCCATACTGGTTGGCGCCGCTGGTGCCCTGCAGGAAGCCCAGTTCCACGATGAGCCAGATGGCGCCGATGATCGGTACCAGCACGATCAGCGTCCACCAGCCAGACTTGCCGCGGTCATGCCAGCGCTTGGCATAGAGCATCATCGCCGGATAGATCATGGCGATGCTGTAAATTATGCCAAGGATACCGATGCCGTTGTCCATCCGTGTACCGATGATCGAATCGAGCACCGCGAAGATGATGCTGCCGGCGATCATCACCACAATGCCCATCCAGAAGCTCTGGCGGCCGATGCGGCCCTCCAGACTCGTATACAAATATTTCCAGTCCATCTGTTCCTCCCCGGCGCGTCACACGCCATTGCCTACCCCCAAGACTGATTATTGCCTGAGTCGGGCCTTTCGTGAAGAGGGAGCTTCAGTCGCGCAGCAATTCATTGATCGAGGTCTTGGACCGGGTCTTTTCGTCGACCCGCTTGACGATCACCGCGCAATAGAGCGACGGCGAGGCTGAGCCGTCGGCAAAGGGCTTCTGCGGCAGGGACCCCGACACCACCACCGAGTAGGGCGGTACCTTGCCCATGTGGACCTCACCCGTCACCCGGTCGATGATCTTGGTCGACTGGCCGATGAACACCCCCATCGAAATGACCGAGCCTTCGCCAACCACGACGCCTTCAACCACTTCCGAGCGCGCCCCGATGAAGCAATTGTCCTCGATGATCGTCGGCCCCGCCTGCATCGGCTCCAGCACGCCGCCGATGCCGACACCGCCCGACAGATGCACGTTCTTGCCGATCTGGGCGCAGGAGCCGACCGTCACCCAGGTATCGACCATGGTGCCGGTATCGACATAGGCGCCCAGGTTGACGAAGGACGGCATGAGGATGGCGCCCGGTGCGATATAGGCGGAGCGCCGGACGATGCAGTTGGGCACGGCGCGAAAGCCGCCCGCCCGGAATTCTTTTTCGCCCCAGCCTTCGAATTTCGACGGCACCTTGTCCCACCAGGAACTGTCGCCGGAGCCGCCGGGGATCAATGACATGTCGTTGAGGCGGAACGACAGCAGCACGGCCTTCTTCAGCCACTGGTTCACCTGCCAGCCGCCATTCACTTTTCCGGCAACCCGCGCCTTGCCGCTGTCAAGCAGATCAAGCGCCGCGTTGACGGCCTCGCGGACGGCGCCCTTGGTTTCAAGATTGATCTTGTCGCGGCCCTCCCAGGCCTGTTCGATGGTGCTTTGAAGTTCGCTCATAGCGTGTCCCCTATGTGGTGCGGTTCTTGACGATGCCGTCCAG
>JBKJQD010000191.1:0-3089 GCA_046594125.1 Aestuariivirga sp. | reverse complement strand
CATAGCCCGCCGCATCCACCGTGAAGCTGGCACTCTCTTCCGCCCCCATCTTCTGCCAGATTTCCTCCGAGATGATCTGCGGCAGGCGCTTGCCCGCCGCCCGTTCCATGCAGAAGGCCAGTACATCCGTTTCGATCGAGCGGTAGGCGAACAGTTCGCCATGGCGGCGCTCAAGCTCATCAAGGCTGAGGATCAGTTCGAACATGTGGCGCGGCCAACGGAAATTTGGGTCACTGTCGGGCGGGACCGGCTTCCAGCCCGAGGCCACGTCCGAGCGGCCAATGTCGGAATAGGGATTGCTGTAGCTCTCGTCGAAGCGCACGCCCGTTGTCATGTCGAGCACCTGTTGCAGGCTGGCGCCGCGATAGGCGGTATCGTTCAGTTCGGGCAGATAATTGGTAACCGGAGCGCCAACATCCAGGAGGCCCCGCCCCACGAGAACGCCTGCCGCCGAAGCCGTGACCGACTTCGCCATCGATTGCGACAGATGCAGGCTGCGCGATGTCATGCCATTGAAATAGCGTTCATAGACGATGGCGCCATTCTTGATGACAAGAAAACCGTCCGTGTACGTCTCATCAAGCAGTCCCGATAGCGTTGCGGTATCTCCCGCGACGCCCTTGACAGCGAGGCCGTCAAGATCGCGGTCATCGCGCGGTAGAATGCGAACCTCGTCAGCCCCCCGCCAGACTTCGGTAGTGGGCAAAATCTCGCGCACATTCTGGAACGCCCAGCGGTTCCACGGCGGCCGGTCCCAATCCATTTTTTGCGGAATAAGAGCGGGCGGCGACCCTTGCATGACCGGCAGCCGGGTTTCGGAATTGCGATAGGAATTCATGGTTCCTCCGAATCAAAAACCCCGGCGGTTTCCCGCCGGGGCCTGGCACGATTGGTTTACTTCTGAAGATCGGTCCATATCTTCGTATACATCGCCGTCACGTCCGGCGCGCAGGCCAGCACGAAATGGCCCTTGTCGGCGAGTTCCGGCGGCACGACGATTTCGGGTGCCGTCTTCATGTCTTCCGGCATGAAAGCGTCCGATCCCTTGACACCATTGGCATAGCGGGCGAAGGCCGAAACCATGGCGGCATTCTCCGGGTCCATTACAAAGTTCTGGAACAGCTTGGCGTTCTCGACGTTCTTGGCGTCCTTGAGGACAGCCACGTTGTCCATCCAGATCACGAAGCCTTCCTTGGGATAGCCATAGTTTGTCTGGGCGTTCTGCAGGCGGGCCCGGAAGGTTGATCCATTCCAGTTCACGCCGGCCGAAAAATCGCCCTTGGAAATCTTTTCGACAGAACCATAGTCCATCGACAGCCACTTCGGTTTCGCCTCTACCAGCTTGTCGCGGACTTTCTTGAGGATTTCCTTGTCGCCGGTGCAGGGCTGGCCACCCATATACATGATGGCCAGCGCCATCACGTCACCCATTTCCGGAACGATATTGATCTTGCCGACGAGTTCCGGCGGCGGATCGAGCCAGATGGCCGAAGTATTGACGTCGCCGCCATAGATGTTCTTCAACACGTATGTGCCTGTGGTGCCCCACTGCCACGGAACCGTGTAGTGACGGCCGGGATCGAATGGGACGTCGACCCATTTCGGATCGAGATTCTTAAAGTTCTCCATCTGGTCGGGCCGGGTTTCCAGCAGAAGCCCCTCGCTGATCCAGATGGGCATCACGTTGGCCGAGGGGACCACGATATCGAAGCCGTGGCCGCCGGCGCGCACCTTGGCGAGTGCCGTGTCGTTGGAGTCGTAGTCGGTGATCGTGACCTTGATCTTGTATTTTTCCTCAAACTTCTTGACCATCTCGGGGCTGGTATAGTCGCCCCAGTTGAAGATGTTGAGTTCGCCGTCTGCGAAAGCGGGGACCGCCATCGTCAGCATCAGCGCGGCAACCGCGGCGCCCGTCATTTTCAGTTTCATTTTCATTTTCAGTCTCCCTGTTGTGGTGGTTTGAAATTCTAGTTCTTCCGCCGGTTGACGAAAAAGAACAGTGTCACAATAACGACCGACAAAAGAAAAAAGGCCGTCGAAATCGCGTTGATTTCCGGCGTCAGCTGGCGTCGCAGCTGACCCAGCATATAAGTCGGCAGCGTGTCCTGTCCGGCCGATTTGACGAATTCCGTAATGACCACGTCGTCAAGCGAAATAACGAAGGCCAGCATGAAGCCGGCAATCATACCGGGCCACAACAGCGGAAAGGTCACGCGCCGGAAGACGTTCCACGGTGTCGCGTAAAGATCGGCGGCAGCCCGCTCCAATGTCAGGTCCATGCTTTCAAGCCGCGCCCGCACCGGCAGATAGGCGAAGGGAATGCAGAAGGCCGAATGCGCCGCTAGCAGGTAACCTATTCCCGTATAGCCCGTCGCGACCTTGATTGAGGCGAAGGTGATGAGCAGTGCCACCGCCGTGACGATTTCCGGCACCATGAGCGGTGCGTTGATCGCCGCATAGACCGCCGTCATGCCGCGAAACGGCCGGCTGCGCGTCGTCGCCAGCGCCGCCATGGTCGCGGCGATGGTGGCGACGGTTGCGGCCACGACGGCAATCTCCAGGGACCGCAGCGACACTTCCTTGATCTGGCCGTTGTTCCAGGCCGCGTCATACCAGCGCCACGAGAAGCCCTCCCAGATGGCGACCGACGTTCCCGCGTTGAAGGAATAGAAGATCAACGTGATGATTGGCGCATAGAGCCACAGAAAACACAAGGCGGCGATCAGCGCAAAACCGCTTTGGCGCTGGACCGAGAAGTTGGCAACTTTAGCCATGGCTGCCGGTTCCCTTCGAAGCCTGCCGCACATAGACCAGCATCGCCACCATGACGATGGCCATCAGGGTGATTGACAATGCCGAGCCCAATGGCCAGTTGCGGCCTTGGCCAAACTGCAGTTCGATAAGATTGCCAAGCATCAGGTTCTTGCCGCCGCCCAGCACACGCGGTGTCACATAGGCGCCGAGCGAGGGGATGAAAACCAGAATTGACCCGGCAATGATGCCAGGCTTCACCAGCGGAATGATAATCCGCCGCAAAACCTGGAAGCGCGTGGCATAGAGATCGTAGCCCGCCTCGACCAGCCGGAAAT
>JBKJQD010000085.1:0-10650 GCA_046594125.1 Aestuariivirga sp. | reverse complement strand
AGGCATTGAGTGCGGCGCTGCAGGTGCCGGTCACCGCCCTGTTCCGGGGCTTCGAGGAAATCCGTGATGCCACCTTCGTCAAGGCGGGCCAGGGCCTCACCATCGAACGGCGTGGCACCAGGGCTGGCCACCAGTATCAATTGCTTGGCCACAGCCCGCACGGCCCGGTGATGGTCGAGCCCTATCTCATCACGCTCACGCACGAGTCGGATGTGTTTCCGACCTTCCAGCACGCCGGCCTCGAATTCCTCTATATGCTCGAAGGCAATGTCGTCTACCGCCATGGCGGCAAAACCTATGACATGCATCCGGGCGACGCCCTGTTCTTCGACGCCGACGCCCCGCACGGCCCGGAAGAACTGCGCCACTTGCCGATCCGCTACCTGTCGGTGATTTCCTACCGGCGGGAGGAGTGAGACCTGTTACTGGAGTTTACACCATGAAATTCGCCTTGATCAGTTCCGCCGCCCTGCTGCTGGCTCTCGCCGTTCCCGCCGCCGCCCAGGTGGCGATGCATGGGAGTTTCGATGCCACGAAAGCTTGCCCGGCCTTGCAGTCGATCAAGAAGGGCACCAATCCTGGCAACTTGGCGGTTGCAGCGGGCAAGAGCTATAAATTGCTTGGCAAGAACAAGGTTCAGGCCAGCCATTATTGGATCGAGGTGCCCGGCGCCTCGCCATTGCAGCGCTGGGTGGCGCTTGAGTGCGGGACAGCCAATGGTGCGGTGGCGGATGGTGGCACGGTCGACCCGCCAGACACGGGCGGTGCGGTGCCCTTCTATGTGCTGGCCATGAGCTGGCAGCCGGCCTTTTGCGAAGGCTTGCCGGACAAGGTGGAATGCGTGTCGCAAACGGCTGAGCGGTTCGATGGCACTCACCTGACGCTGCATGGGCTATGGCCGCAGCCGCGCAATAACCAGTTCTGCGGCGGGGTGCCGCCGGATGACATTGCCGCCTCGGAGGGCCATCGCTGGCAGGATTTGCCGGAGCTTGTCCTCAGTCCTGAAACCAAGGCGGCGCTGGACATCGTCATGCCGGGGACGCAATCGCTGCTCGAACGCCATGAATGGACCAAGCACGGCACCTGCTATCCGGTCCGTGTGGCGGATACCTATTTCAAGGATGCGATGCGGGTGATGGCGGCGATCAACACGTCGCCCGTTCAGTTCCTGCTGGCCGCCCATATCGGGCAGACGGTGCAGGCCGCCGACATCCGCGCCGCCTTCGACCAGGGCTTTGGCGCCGGTGCCGGCGAGCGGCTGCGCATTGCCTGCAAGAATGACGGCAACCGGCGCCTGATCGTCGAGATGACGCTCGGCCTCAAGGGCGATATTCCGGCGGGAACGCCGGTGGCGGCACTCATCGCCGCCTCGCCGCCGACCGATCCCGGCTGCCCGTCGGGGATCATCGACCCGGTGGGGCTGCAATAGGGCATTTCGCCTGCAGGCTCCTTGAGTTATCATGTGACGCATGCGCGTGTCATTGACTGAAGCCAGAAAGAAATTCGAAGAGCTGATCCGCCTTGTCGAGGAAGGTCAGACCATCGTGCTAACGCGCCATGGAAAGCCTGTGGCGGACCTCTCACCCCGGAAAGGTGGCAGTGACGAAAGGTAGCCCTGAATTACACGTGGCAGGTACACCCCCTTGCCTGGCGGCCGTTCCCCTCGTGAAAAAAAAGTTCCTGCTGGTTGATGCCTGCGTGGCGGGCTGCTATGCAGTGGACAGGACTCCCCAAGAGGTGAACGCCCATGTGCGGCATTGTTGGACTCTATCTGAAAAATCCCAAGCTCCAGCCGAAGCTTGGCGAGATGTTCAAACCGATGATCATCGAGATGACCAACCGCGGGCCAGACTCGGCGGGCGTTGCCATCTACCGCAATCCGGTGAAAAAAAACCAGACCAAGTTCTCGCTGGCCCATGACGACGCGTCCTACAACTGGAAGAAGATCGACACCGGTCTGGAAAGCGCCTTGAAGTGCGATGCAACGGTCAAGAGGATCGGCAATCATTGCATCCTTGTCACCACCGCCAAGGAAGATGCCGTGGTGAAATGGCTGAAACAGCATCACCCGGAGGTGCGCGTGGTGGGCTCAGGCCACACCATCGAGATTTTCAAGGAAGTGGGTTTGCCCGCCAACGTCTATGACAAGTTCGATCTCGACGAGGCCAAGGGCACCCACATCATCGGCCACACGCGCATGGCAACCGAGAGTGCGGTGACGACAGCAGGCTCGCATCCCTTCGCCACCGGGGCCGATCTCTGCCTCGTTCACAACGGTTCGCTGTCGAACCACAATCGCTTGCGCGAAAATCTCAAACGCGAGGGCATGGAATTCCAGACCGAGAACGACACCGAAGTGGCCGCTGCCTACATGACCTGGAAACTGCGCAGCGGCCGGACACTCAAACAAGCTCTCGAAGACGGTATCAAGGACCTTGATGGTTTTTACACTTTTCTGGTCGGTACGGCGGACGGCTTTGCGGTGGTGCGTGATCCCATCGCCTGCAAGCATGCGGTGATGGCCGAGACCGACGACTGGGTGGCGATGGCTACAGAGTACCGCGCCATTGCGCACTTGCCGGGAGCCGATGAGGCGCGAATCTGGGAGCCGGAACCGGCGACGATCTATACTTGGGGCGGACACGCATGAACGAACTTGATCTGAAAAAGGAAGGCGTGACGGGCATCAATCAGGCTCTCTACAAGCTTCCGAAGAATACCAACGAAAGGCACTGGATCATCCGCAACCCGATGGGCCAGCACGCCATCGCTTGCGGCCTCGATGCGCCGCTGCATGTGGAAATCCATGGTCATGTCGGCTTCTATTGCGGCGGCATGAACAAGGAGTCGGAGATCATCATTCACGGCCATGCCGGCGTTGGTGTGGCCGAGAACATGATGTCTGGCCTTGTCTGGATCAAGGGCAACGCTTCCGAGTCGGCGGGGGCCACCGGCAACGGCGGGTTGCTGGTGATCGATGGCGATGCCTCGTCACGCTGCGGCATTTCGATGAAGGGTATCGACATCGTGGTGGGCGGCAATGTCGGCCACATGTCGGCCTTCATGGCGCAGCGCGGTAATCTTGTCGTCTGCGGCGATGCCGGGGAAGCACTGGGCGATTCGATCTACGAGGCGCGGCTTTATGTGAAGGGCAAGGCTGATAACCTGGGCGCGGACTGCATCGAAAAAGAAATGCGCGCTGAGCATGTTGATGATTTGGCAAAGCTTCTGGAACGCGCCCGCCGCAAGGAACGCCCGCAGGATTTCCGCCGCTACGGATCGGCCCGCAAGCTGTATAATTTCAACGTGGACCATGCCGATGCGTATTGAGTGTAACTCCCCCTCACCCTGCTGCCGCTTCGCGTCAGCGTCCCTCTCCCGCTTTGCGGGAGAGGCCAAGCAAGAGGCACTCTGATGGACAGCAACATTCCACGCACCCCGCCGCGCAAGTCGGCCACCTTCGACGACTATACGCTGGCCGAAATCCGCCGGGCCGCAACCACCGGCATCTATGACATCCGCGGTGCTGGCACCAAGCGCAAGCTGCCGCATTTCGATGATCTGCTGTTTCTCGGCGCCTCAATCTCGCGCTATCCGCTGGAAGGTTACCGCGAGAAATGCGGCACCAATGTCGTGCTCGGCACGCGCTTTGCCAAGACGCCCATCGAACTGAAAATTCCCATCACCATCGCCGGCATGAGCTTCGGCTCGCTGTCGGCGCAGGCCAAGGAGGCGCTTGGCCGCGGCGCCACGATGGCCGGCACCTCGACAACCACTGGCGATGGCGGCATGACACCGGAAGAGCGCGGACAATCCAAATATCTGGTCTATCAATATCTGCCATCGCGCTATGGCATGAATCCCGACGACCTGCGCAAGGCGGATGCCATTGAAGTGGTGATCGGTCAGGGTGCCAAGCCGGGCGGCGGCGGCATGTTGCTCGGCCAGAAAATTTCCGACCGCGTGGCGCAGATGCGCTGCCTGCCCAAAGGCATCGACCAGCGCTCGGCCTGCCGCCATCCGGACTGGACCGGCCCCGACGATCTCGAAATCAAAATCCATGAACTGCGCGAAATCACCTCATGGGAGAAACCGATCTACGTGAAGGTCGGCGGCACCCGGCCCTATTATGATGTGGCGCTGGCGGTGAAGGCCGGTGCCGATGTCGTGGTGCTGGACGGGATGCAGGGCGGTACGGCGGCGACCCAGGAGGTGTTCATCGAGCATGTCGGCATCCCGACGCTGGCCTGTCTGCGACCGGCGGTGAGGGCATTGCAGGAACTCGGCATGCACCGAAAGGTGCAGCTCATCGTATCGGGCGGCATCCGCTCGGGTGCTGATGTCGCCAAGGCCTTGGCGCTGGGGGCCGATGCGGTGGCCATCGGCACGGCGGCGCTGGTGGCGCTCGGCGACAATGATCCACATCTCGAGGCGGAATACAACGCCCTTGGCACGACGGCTGGCGCCTATGACGACTGGCACGAAGGCCGCGATCCGGCGGGCATCACCACGCAAGACCCGGTGCTCGCCGCGCGTCTCGATCCGGTGAAGGCCGGGCGGCGGCTTTCCAACTACTTGAAGGTGATGACGCTCGAAGCCCAGACGGTAGCCAGGGCTTGCGGCAAGAGCCATTTGCACAATCTCGAGCCGGAGGACCTCTGCGCGCTGACCATCGAAGCCGCCGCCATGGCCCAAGTGCCGCTGGCCGGCACCGACTGGATTCCGGGACGCGGCGGCTATTAGAACAATAAAATAGAACAGGGCAGGAGACTAACTTATCATGGGCGATCTCGCCACATACGCCAAGGACAACCAAGAGGTCCGCTTCTTCCTCTTCAACTTCACCGATCTCTTTGGCGTGCAGCGCGCCAAGCTGGTGCCGTCTGAAGCGGTGGGAAGAATGCAGAAGGCGGGTGCGGGCTTTGCGGGCTTCGCCACCTGGCTCGACCAGACCCCGGCGCATCCTGATATTCTGGTGATGCCCGATGCGTCATCGGTCATTCAACTGCCGTGGCGCCGCGATGTCGCCTGGGTGGCGGGTGAGCCGTGGATGAACGGCGAGCCGCTGGCGCAATCGCCACGCGTTGTCTTGCGCAAGATGACCGAAAAATACGCCGCGAAAAATCTCAAGCTGATGGCCGGTGTCGAGCCGGAATTCCATCTCATCAACGCCGATGGCTCATCGGTGTCGGACCATCGCGATACCCAGGAGAAGCCGTGCTACGATCAGGCGGCGATCATGCGCCGCATTGATGTAATCAGCGAAATCTGCGGCACCATGGTGCAACTCGGCTGGGGCCCGTACCAGAACGATCACGAGGACGCCAATGGCCAGTTCGAGATCAACTGGAACTTCAACGACGCGCTGACCACCGCCGACCAGCTCGCCTTCTTCAAGTTCATGGTGAAGTCGATTGCCGAGAAACATGGCCTGCGCGCCACCTTCATGCCCAAGCCCTTCATCAACCTCACCGGCAATGGCTGCCATGTGCATCTGTCGGTGTGGGACAAGGAGCGCAAGCGCAACTTGTTCGAGGACGCGAAGGGCGAACTTGGCGTCTCGCAACTTGGTTATCATTTCCTCGGCGGGCTGATGCAGCATGCCGCCGCCATGACGGCGATCACCAATCCGACGGTGAACAGCTACAAGCGCATCAACGCGCCGCGCACAATTTCGGGCGCCACTTGGTCGCCATCGTCGATCACCTATGGCGGCAACAACCGCACCCATATGGTGCGCATTCCCGACGCGGGCCGCGCCGAATACCGCCTGCCCGACAATGCCGCCAACCCCTATCTGCTGCTGGCTTCGATCCTTGCGGCCGGCATGCATGGCGTCGAGGAGAAAATGGACCCCGGCAAGCGCCTCGACATCGACATGTATGCCGAGGGCCATACGGTGAAGAATGCCAAAAAACTGCCGCTCAACCTGCTCGACGCGCTACGCAACTTCGAGGCCGACAGCTATATGCAGAATGCCTTGGGGGCGGAGGTTTCGGCGGGCTACCTGAAGCTCAAGCACAATGAGTGGAACCAGTATTGCCGCCACCTCACCCAATGGGAGCGCGACACGACGCTGGATTGCTGATCTCAAAGCCGGGATGACATCTGGTTTTTATTGGTCTAGTATTGGTTGAATTGGTCTGAAATTGGTTGCGGCATGACGTATTCGGTATTCTCGCTGCTGAAGAATTCCTTCTCCGGCCACAAGAACTGGGCACCCGCCTGGCGTGAGCCGGAACCGAAGGCCGAATATGACATCGTCATTGTCGGCGGTGGCGGCCATGGGCTGGCGACGGCCTATTATCTGGCCAAGGAGCATGGCCTCAAGAACGTCGCGGTTCTTGAAAAAGGCTGGCTTGGCTCCGGCAACATCGGCCGCAACACCACCATCATCCGCTCCAACTACATGCTGCCGGGAAATAATCCCTTTTACGAGTTTTCGATGAAGCTGTGGGAGGGCCTTGAGCAGGACTTCAACTTCAACGCCATGGTGTCACAGCGCGGCGTGCTCAATCTTTGCCACACGGACCCGCAACGCGATGCTTTCGCCAGGCGCGGCAATGCCATGCGCATCGACGGCGTTGACGCTGAACTGCTTGACCGCGAGACGGTGCGCGAAATGTATCCGTTCTTCGACTATGACAATGCGCGCTTTCCCATCAAGGGCGGCATCCTGCAACGGCGCGGCGGCACGGTGCGCCACGATGCGGTGGCCTGGGGCTATGCGCGCGGTGCTGACAGCCGCGGCGTCGACATCATCCAGCACTGCGAAGTGACGGGTATTCGCACCGAGAACGGCAGGATCGTTGGCGTGGATACCAATCGCGGTTTCATTAAATGCAAGAAGCTGGGGCTTGCCGCAGCGGGAAATTCCTCGGAAGTGGCGGCGATGGCCGGCATGAAGCTGCCCATTGAAAGTCATGTGCTGCAGGCCTTCGTGTCCGAGGGGCTCAAGCCCTATATCGATGGCGTCGTGACCTTTGGTGCGGGGCACTTCTACGTGTCGCAATCGGACAAGGGCGGACTGGTATTTGGCGGCGACATCGACGGCTATAATTCCTATGCCCGGCGCGGTAACCTGCCGATGGTCGAGCATGTCATCGAGGCCGGTGTGGCGATGATCCCGTCGCTTGCCCGGGTGCGCGTACTGCGCTCGTGGGGTGGCATCATGGACATGTCGATGGATGGTTCGCCGATCATCGACAAGACCCATATCGAAGGCCTCTATCTCAATGCCGGCTGGTGCTATGGCGGCTTCAAGGCCACACCCGCATCGGGCTGGTGCTTCGCCCATACCATTGCCAAGAACGAACCCCACACGCTCAGCGCCGCCTATCGTCTGGACCGCTTCCGCCGCGGTTACATGATCGACGAAAAAGGCCAGGGCGCCACGCCGAATTTGCACTGAGGTCATCCGTATGCTGATCAACTGTCCCCATTGCGGAACCCGGCCAGTCGAGGAGTTCACCTTTCTCGGCGACGCCAAACCGGTGCGGCCCACATCCAATGAACCCTCGGCCATGGATGAATGGTTCGACTATGTGTATCTGCGCGACAATCCGAAAGGCCGCTTCGACGAGTTCGCGCATCACTCGGGCGGCTGCCGCGCCTGGCTGGTGGTGACGCGCGATACCGGCACCCATGAGGTATTCGGCACGGTCACGGCGCGCGATTATGTAAAGAAGCGGAAGGGTGGCAAGGCATGACCTCCTTCCGTTTGGCCAAGGGTGGCCTCATCGAGCGCGCGACGGCGCACAACTTTACTTTCGATGGCAGGTCTTTCAGCGGATACCAGGGTGATACGCTAGCCTCGGCGCTGATTGCCAATGGCGTTCACCTGATGGGCCGGTCGTTCAAATACCATCGCCCGCGCGGGGTGATTTCGGCTGGCGCCTCCGAACCCAACGCGCTGGTCGAACTGCGCGAGGGCGGGCGCAAGGAAGCCAACACGCGCGCCACCATGATCGAGCTTTACGAGGGGCTCATAGCGCGGAGCCAGAACCGCTGGCCGTCGCTCGACTTCGATATTGGTGCCATCAATTCGCTGGCTTCGGCGGTCTTCGTGGCGGGCTTCTACTACAAGACCTTTATGTGGCCGAAGAGCTTCTGGGAGAAAATCTACGAGCCGATGATCCGCAAGGCGGCAGGGCTTGGCACGGCATCAAAGGAAGCCGATCCCGACAAGTATGAGAAGGCCTATGCCCATTGCGACCTGCTGGTGATCGGCTCGGGGCCAACCGGCCTGATGGCGGCACTGGCGGCAGCGCGCTCGGGTGGCCCGGTGATCCTCGCCGACGAAGGTTCGGCATTGGGCGGCTCGCTGCTGTTCGAGCGCGAGGAGATCGATGGCAAGTCCGGCCACGACTGGGCACAGGGTGTCATCGCCGAACTGGCGTCCATGGCGAATGTCACGCTGATGCTGCGCACCACGATATTCGGCTGGTATGATGGCAACATCTTTGGTGCTGTCGAGCGGGTGAATGACCACCTGCTGGCGCCGTCGCCTTATGAACCGCGCCAGCGCTACTGGCGCATCATGGCGAAGAAAGCCGTTCTGGCGGCGGGTGCCGAGGAACGCCCGGTCGCCATGGGCGGCAACGACATTCCGGGTGTCATGCTGGCGTCGGCCATGCGCCACTATGCCAACCGTTATGCCGCGGCAGCGGGCAAGGCCGTGGTGGTATTCACCGGCAATGATTCCGGCTACCGCACGGCGCGCGACCTCAAGGCTCAAGGCGTCCATGTCGAGGTCATCATTGACAGCCGCAAGGAGTCGAAGGCCGATGCAAATGGTATTCCGGTGCTCCGTAGACGGATGATTGCCGATGTCACCGGCAAGAAGGGCGTCACTGGCGTCGAGCTTGATGACCACACGCATATCAGCTGCGATGCGGTGGCCATGTCGGGCGGCTGGTCGCCGATCGTCAATCTCGCCTGCCACCGGGGGGCGCGGCCCACATGGGACGGCAAGCTTTTGTGTTTCGTGCCGCCTGATGTGGGCAAGGATTTCTTGGTTGCCGGTTGCGCCGCTGGCAGGATGCTGCTCTCCGAATGCCTCGCCGATGGTGCGGCCAAGGGCACACTGAAGGGCAGGGCGCCCGCCATTCCGAAGTGCCGCGACGAAGCCTATGCCGCCTCGCCCCTGTGGTGGGTGAAAGAAGCCAAGGGCAAAACCTTCATCGATTACCAGAATGATGCCACCGCCAAGGATCTGCCGCTGGCGGCGCGTGAAGGCTACCGCGACATCGAACTGGCCAAGCGTTACACCACCACCGGCATGGCCACCGATCAGGGCAAGCTCGGCAATGTCAATGCGATTGCCATTCTCGCTGAAGCCACCGGGCGCAGCATGGACCAGGTCAGCACCACGACGTTCAGGCCTTACTATACGCCGGTGTCGTTTGGCGCTTTGGCCGGGCCGTTCCATGGCCATCATTTCCAGCCAGTGCGCAAGACGCCGCTGCATGATTGGGCGGATGAACTTGGCGCCGTCTTCGTCGAAACCGGATTGTGGATGCGCTCATCGTGGTTTCCGCGTGAGGGCGAGGACTGGCTGGCCTCCGCATCGCGCGAAGTGCTGACCACGCGCAGCGCGGTCGGCCTCTGCGATGTTTCGACTCTGGGCAAGATCGACGTGCAGGGCAAGGACGCTGGCCAATTCCTCGACAAGCTCTATTGCAACACCTTCTCGACGCTCGCCATCGGCAAGGCGCGCTATGGCCTGATGCTGCGCGAGGACGGCATTGTCTATGATGATGGCACCACCTCGCGGCTGGCCGACGACCATTATGTGATGACCACCACGACGGCCAATGCCGCCAAGGTGATGGGCCAGATGGAATTCGCCCATCAGGCCCTGTGGCCCAATCTTGATGTTACTTACGTGTCGGTCACCGAGCAGTGGGCGCAGATGGCGGTGGCTGGCCCCAGGGCGCGGCCCACGCTGCAGAAAATCATCGACGGCTTCGTCATGAGCGACGCGACGGTGCCCTATCTCGCCGCACTCGATGTCACCATCCTCGGCGGCATTCCGGCGCGGCTGTTCCGCATCTCGTTCTCGGGCGAACATGCCTATGAGTTGGCGGTGCCCGCCGATTTCGGCAACATGGCGGCCCGGGCGCTGATGCAGGCGGGCGCGGAGTTTGGCATCACGCCCTATGGCGTCGAAGCGCTGTCCATCATGCGCGTCGAGAAGGGCCATGTGGCGGGCGGCGAGTTGAACGGCACGACGACGGCGGCCGATCTTGGCTTGGCTAAGATGATGTCCACCAAGAAGGACTACATCGGCCGCATGATGGCCCAGCGTGAAGGCCTGCTCGATCCGCAGCGCCAGTGTGTCGTTGGCTTGTGTCCCGTCAATAAATCCGACCGCAGCCGTGCGGGCTCGCATATCCTCAAGGTGGGCGACAAGCCATCGATGGGCAACGACCAAGGCTATCTGTCATCCGTGTCGTGGTCGCCGATGCTCGATATGTGGATCGCCCTGGCGCTGGTCTCCAATGGCCGGGCGCGGCATGGCGAAGTTGTGCGTGTGTGGGACGGCTTGCGCGGCACCGAGACGCTGGGTGAAATCTGCGATCCGGTGCACTTCGACAAGGAGAACAAGAGACTCCATGCTTGACAGTTTTCAACGGATTTCGCCGCTGG
>JBKJQD010000439.1:0-4987 GCA_046594125.1 Aestuariivirga sp. | reverse complement strand
TGGCGGCGGGCGGCGAGGTCATCCACCTCGGGATGCCGGTCGATCCCGGCAATCTCATGATGCTCGGCAAACTTGGTGACGTGCCGGTGATCGGTGTTCCTTCCTGCGCGCGCTCGCCCAAGCTCAACGGCTTCGACTGGGTGCTGGAGCGGGTGATGGCGGACTATCCGGTGACAGCACTCGACATCATGGATATGGGGGCAGGGGGATTGCTGGCGGAAATCCCGACGAGACCCAGCCCGCGTGAGGGCAAGTCCAGTGTGCAACGCGCGCCACGGGTAACCGCCATCGTGCTGGCGGCGGGACAATCGGCGCGCATGGGAACCAACAAGCTGCTGGCCGATTTAGGCGGCGAGCCGATGATCCGGCGGACGGTGTCAGGACTTCTTGCCTCCGCCGCCGAACCGGTGATCGTGGTGACCGGGCGCGACGGCGATCATGTCGTGAAGGCGCTCTCTGGCTTGCGCCTGTCCTTCGTGCATAATCCGGATTTTGCCCACGGCCTCTCCACATCATTGAGGTGCGGTCTCGAGGCGGTGGCGGCCGATGCCGATGCGGTGGTGGTGTGCCTGGGCGACATGCCGCTGGTGAATGGCGGCACCATCGGCCGGCTCATCGCTGCCTTCAATCCCGCCGAACACCGCTCGATCTGCGTGGCGGTCCATCGTGGCCAGCGCGGCAATCCAGTGCTGTGGGGCAGGCAGCATTTCGCCGCACTGTCCTCCCTCGGCGGTGACCGCGGGGCGCGCATGCTGTTTGATCAGTATGCGGATGAATTGGTTGAAGTCGAAATGCCGGATCGCGCCGTGCTCACCGACATCGACACGCCGGAAATGCTCGATGACTTCAGATCAGGCCGATTCCCTTCAGGCTGACATTGCCCTTGCGGCCGACGATGACATGATCGTGGACCGTGACATTGAGGCGCTTTCCGGCCTCGATGACGTTGCGGGTCATCTCGATATCGGCAATTGATGGTGTCGGATCGCCCGAAGGATGATTGTGGACCAGCACGATGGCCGTGGCGCCGAGTTCCAATGCCCGCTTCACCACCTCGCGCGGATAGACCGGGGTATGATCGACGGTACCTTCCTGCTGCACTTCATCGGCAATGAGCTGGTTTTTCTTGTCGAGGAACAGCACGCGGAACTGTTCGATGTCATTGAACACCATGGCGGCGTGGATATATTCGAGAATGGCCTTCCACGACGAGAGCATGGGGCGGTTGATCACCTGGCCGCGGATCAGGCGCAGGGCGGCGGCATGGACGATTTTCAATTCGGTGGCCACCGCCTCGCCGACACCCTTCACCTCCATCAGCCGTTCAGGCGCGGCACTCAGCACCTCGGCAAAGGTGCCGAAGCGGGCGAGAAGCTGTTTGGCGATGGGCTTGGTGTCGCCGCGGCGGATGGCGCGGTAGAGCACCATTTCGAGGAGTTCATAGTCGGGCACGGCATCAGGACCGCCGTCCTTGAAACGGTCTTTCAGACGGTCGCGGTGGCCGAGAAAATGCGGCGGCGGTTTTATACCAGCGTCGTCGAAGCCGGCCACGGCGTCAGCCCTTATAGGGCGGGCAGTGCAAGCCCTCGGGGGACCGCGTGAAGATTTCAACACCCGCCGTGGTGACGCCGACCGTATGCTCGAATTGCGCGGAGAGCGAACGGTCGCGGGTGACGGCGGTCCAGCCATCGCCGAGGATTTTCACATGCGGCCTGCCAAGATTGATCATCGGCTCGATGGTGAAGAACATGCCGGCTTTCAGTTCGATGCCTTCGCCCATGCGGCCATAATGCAGCACGTTGGGATGGTCGTGGAAGACGCGGCCCAGGCCGTGGCCGCAGAAATCGCGTACCACCGAACAGCGCTCGGCTTCGGCGAAGGATTGAATGGCATGGCCTATGTCGCCGAGATGGGCGCCGGGCTTCACCATGGCGATGCCGCGCATCAGGCAGTCATAGGTGACTTCGACGAGGCGCTCGGCCTTGCGGTTGACCTCGCCGACATTGTACATGCGGCTTGAATCGCCGTGCCAGCCATCGACGACGAGGGTCACGTCGATGTTGACGATGTCACCCTCGCGCAGCGGCTTGTCATTGGGAATGCCGTGGCAGACGACATGGTTGATCGAGGTGCAGATGGATTTGGGATAGCCGCGATAATTGAGCGGAGCTGGAACCGCCCCGTGGTCCCTGGCGAATTCGATGATCACCCGGTCGATCGCGTCGGTGGTGACGCCCGGCTTGACCAGCGGCACCAGCAGGTCGAGGGCCTCAGCCGTCAGGCGTCCCGCCTTGCGCATGGCGGCGAAATCGGCGGCGTCATGCAGCTTGACGCGGGTGGAGCGGGTCGATGCGATATCTTTGGCGTCAGTCATTCAGGGTTCCAGAACCGGGATCGCCCGGAGCGCGGTGATTTCGGTTGTCGTAACTTTACAGCATAGGGCGAAAGCCTCAACTCCGGCTTTGCGGGCCATCATGAAGGCCTTCACATAATTCGGGTCGAGGTCCGCCGCAAGGGAAAGCCGCTGCGGGAAATCGGCCTGCACCAGATAGAGCATGGCGGCACGGGCACCTTGCGCCACCATATCGGCCAGTTCATGGAGGTGCTTGGTGCCGCGTTCGGTGACGCAATCGGGAAATTCCACAAGCTCCGGCTTGCGGAACAGATGGGTGTTCTTGACCTCGACATAACAAGGCTTGCGGGCGCCATCCTCAAGCAGGATGTCGATGCGGCTGTTGCGGCCATATTTCACCTCCTGGCGCAGGCCCGCATAACCCGCAAGGTCTGGCAGTAGCTTGGCGCGAATGGCCTCGACGGCGATGTGGTTGGGACTTGCTGTGTTGACGCCGATCAGGCCCTTGCCATCCACTTCGACCAGTTCCCAGGTGTGGGGATATTTGCGGGTGACACGATCCGAGCGTGACAGCCAGACGCGTGAGCCTGGCGTGTTGAGACCCAGCATGGCGCCGGTATTGGGGCAGGCGGCGGTGATCGATTCCCCAGTGTCCAGAGTCACATCGGCGAGAAAGCGCTTGTAACGCCTGAGGAGTGTGCCGGGAATGAGCGGCGACTTGAAATTCATGGCTTTGACAGTCTCCGGTGGCAGTGGCACATGGGAGCTGAACAAAGGCAAGCCGTAAATGACGAACAGTCCTCCCAGCGCCGCCGTGCTGCTCATCGGCGATGAAATCCTGTCGGGCCGCACCAAGGACAAGAACCTGGGTTACATCGCCGACTATCTGGCAGCACTCGGCATCGACCTCAAGGAGGCCCGCGTGGTTTCCGACATGGAGGACGACATCGTCCAGGCGGTGAACGCCTTGCGGACGCGTTACACCTATGTGTTCACCACCGGCGGCATCGGGCCAACCCATGACGACATCACGGCGGATGCCATGGCCAGGGCTTTTGGGGTGGGCATCGATCATGATCCCAAGGCCGTCGAAATCCTGCTTGGTTTTTTCAAGGAAATCGGCCGCGAGCCGAACGAGGCGCGATTGCGCATGGCGCGCATCCCCAAGGGCGCCAGCCTGATCGAGAATTCGGTGTCGAAGGCGCCGGGCTTCCAGATCGGCAATGTCTTCGTCATGGCGGGTGTGCCGCGCATCATGCAGGCGATGATGGATGAATTGGCGCCGCGGCTGACCAGGGGTGTCGTCATGCAATCGCGGAGCATCGAATTCAGCGGCGGGGAGGGCGACGTGGCCAAGCCGCTTGGCGAAATTCAGGCGCACTTTCCGGCCGTCATCATCGGTTCCTATCCGTTCCAGGCAGCCGATGGTTTTGCCACCAATCTGGTGCTGCGCTCGCGCGATCCTGGCGCCCTCGAAGAAGCCTTTGCCGCTGTCAAGGCGATGGCGCAAGACCTCACCACCCAAGGCAAGGCACGCGGCTGGTCGTGATCAAGCCGCCAGGGCGCGCTTTACTTTCTCGGTCAAGTCGTTGCGGGTGAAAGGCTTGTTGACCAGATCGATGGCGTTGGGCAGTTCCTCCTGCATCTGGCGCAGCGAGCCGGGCGCATAGCCGGACATGAAAAGCACTTTCAGCTCGGGGCGCACCGACAGGGCCTTCAAGGCCATTTCCGGGCCGTTCATGCCACCCGCCATGATGACGTCGGAAAGCACGAGATCGATGTCAGGCCGGTCCTCGATGGCTTGCAGGCCTTCAGCACCACTCGATGCGACGATCACGTCGTAGCCCATGTCCTCGATCATCGCAGCGGCGACATCGCGCACTGAAGGGTTGTCCTCGACCACCAGCACCAGAGGCTTGCGGACGGGTTCGGCAGGTGTCGTCTCGGCGGCCAGTTCAGACGGCGTTTCCGCTGCGGAGCGCAGCGGGTGGGCCGGGGCTACCACCGCCGGCTCGCTTGTCACAGCCTGCTTGAGGCGCGGCAAATACATGCGCATGGTGGTGCCATGGCCCACTTCCGAATAGATCTTGATGTGGCCGCCCGACTGCTTGACGAAGCCGTAGATCATCGACAGGCCGAGACCCGAACCCGCTTCCGGACCCTTGGTGGTGAAGAACGGCTGGAACACCTTCTCGAGGTTTTCCGCAGGAATGCCGCAGCCGGTGTCGGTCACGGCGATTTCGACATAATCGCCGGGCGGCACGTCTTCCATCTCGGCACAGGTGGCGGCGTCGAGGGTCCGGTTGAAGGTTTCGATGGTGATGCGCCCGCCCTTGGGCTTCATGGCGTCGCGGGCATTGATGCAGAGGTTGAGGATCGCCGTTTCGAGCATTGTCGCATCAGCGCGGATCGGCCAGATGACGCCCGATGGAATAATGCGCAGATCGACGGTGGCGCCCACCGCGTGGCCGAGGATGCCGTGCATCTTTTCGACCAGGCTGTCGACGTCGAGGGTCTTGTTCTGCAGGGTCTGCTGGCGCGAGAAGGCGAGCATGCGCTTGGTCAGTTCCGAGCCCTTTTCGGCGGCCTCGTAGGCGGCCCGGATGCGCTTCAGGACGCGCTCGTCGTTCTTGA
>JBKJQD010000398.1:0-3667 GCA_046594125.1 Aestuariivirga sp. | reverse complement strand
AGCGCCCGTCTCTCCAAGCTTGCGCGCGAGTTCCGCAGCTGCGTCTGCCGTCACCTGGGCCTGCTTCAGATAGGTCACAGTCTCGAAGGCCGACGCGGTGGCAATCCAGGCTCTGCGTGTCTCGCTTGCGAGCTTTAACGTCTCGACCACGGCACGCATCTGAGCCTGGCGGAACCGCGTGTCGGCCACTTCTACACGCCGCTTCTGAGTTGCCAAGGACAGAAGGTTATTGGCAATCATGCCTTCTATGGCTCTGAAAAGTCCCAGTCCCGGCGCATTGATTCCCAATATGCCAACCGACACAGTGGGGTTCTGCAACATTGTCTGTTGCCAGGCCTCGGCAGCGCTTAAACCCAGTTCTGCGTAGGCAGCCTGCAGGCCCTTGTTATTGAGAAGGGCGACCTGGACAGCTGTGTCGGCAGAAATATTCTTTTTGTGAATGAGGGCGTGAACACGGCTCGCATTTTGCTGGGCTTGTTCCTGGTTCTGTATCCAAACCGACTGCTTGCCTTTGGTCGCGGCCGAAGCCTGTGCCGAAACCGCGGAGAACCCGGCCTCTCGATCGGAATAGATCGCCGCCTGCTCTGCAGTCACGCATCCAGACAAAAATACGGACACAGCGGAGATCAACGCCGACATCTTTACCGTGGAACGTAACCTCATGATCCTGACTCCTCGCAGGCGGAATCGGGGTTGTTCACGCACCGCCAGGGCTTTGGATCGACTGGGTTCCGATGGCTGTATCCGGTTACCGGCGTATGATGGTGCGTGTTGCGAATGCCGGTATTGGAGTCAGCCGCCGATCGATACCCCGCAACTTCGGGAGGGCTCGTGTTGGAACTGCACGCAGAAATGAGCAGTGGCAATAAAGCCAAAGAGACGAAACGATACATGATGAAAAATCCGAAGTTGAGTTCAGAGGGCCGCACGTTCGCGGCTTACCACCAGATCAAACTGGAGAAATCGATGAACTCAGGCGCGCGGAGGGCGCAAGAACCGATAAGGTCCGACGGCGATAACTGATTGAAGAAGTTCAACCGAGAGGGCTGGAGGAGACTTCGTCTCCCTGTATCCCTCCGATGACAGCATGGTCAGGTCAAAACACACTGCTGCGCAGCAATCCGAAGATGAATTGTCATGCCCGCTGTGCGACTTCCCGTCAGGAATGCATTCGTTATCATCCGCTTCCGAAGAAGGTGACCCAGCAATGGAACTGACCCGTTCGCTGATTGCAGAATGATCATGTTCCAGCGACGCGACGGCAGCGCCATTGGTATCACCAGAAGCTTCAGCGATCGGCATGGAATAAGACAGCGACGAGAAAATAAATGCGATGGCGAGCACCAGCCGCATAAACGCCATCGATCTTTTCGCACCAAACTCCATGACCCCTGCTAGCGAAACTCATTCTGCTTCGCAACTGAAATTTCCGATATCGCTTCCCGGCGGCTTTAGAGACGATCACGACCAACAAAGGCTTTAATGAGGCGACACCTGAATAGTTAACGAATTCCTAATACTCCGTGGCATATGACAATATCTGAATGTAGATTTCAATTCCTTGCCTGAAGACATTCAAGCAAAAGATCTGACATCGCCCGCGTAAACTGCTTCAACTGCGAACACCCGAACAATTGGACTGCGAGAATTTTGGGCGTTCTAAGGAGCGGCATTGTGTTCGCAGAGAGGCCGGCTGGGGCTCCTGTGCCAGAAATACGTTTGCAGTTTCGTTCACGATCGCTCCGGCCAAACATCTCAAGTGGAACCAGCATTCGTTCGCATCCGCGGGCCCTCGGCGAGCGCAAAGATTGCCGCGATGACGACGAACGTCAGCAGCGTTGACGACACCATGCCGCCGATCATTGGCGCGGCGATGCGTTGCATGACCTCGGAACCAGCTCCGGTGCTCCACATGACCGGCAATAGACCCGCCATGATGGCCGCAACCGTCATCATCTTTGGCCGCACACGGTCATCCGCACCTTCCATGATTGCGCCACACAAGTCAGCATTGGTCAAGTCGCGGCCTTCCTCACTGGCGCGGCGGCGCCAGTGTATTCTTCAGCAAAGACCGCTGGTGACTTTCAAGCTCTGGTCGACGCTAGATTAGCGAGATGCAACTCGACACAAGAGGCATGTGATTGGGAGGCATCAGAGATTCTATTTTAATGGCTCACAAAAAAGGGAGTTGGTAAGTATGAGCCATACGGACCTCGTCTGTTATTTCATTTGTTTAAAAAAATTATTGATTCTGATGCGGCCAAAAAGCCAGGTGTTCAGCTGAATTCGATTAGTGGATTCGGATTGTTCGGCGTCCCTCAAGATCAAGAACTCGTCATCTGCTGGACTCGGATAAACCGCACGACGAATGATAAAACTGCAACAAAGGAATGCGAAAATACTGAAATTCTGAAGTACGGAAAAGAATCTCCTTGGCTAGATGGCTTCAAGTGACGCATCGCACTTTAAAAGAACAGTGTTTACAAGAACTCTACAGGAACGGCTTTTGTCCATTTCGCCCGACGCCAGCCACTGGCGGCGCAAGTCGCTTTCCGTCAGATAGGCCCAAATGCCCTCGATGGGGCCGGGCAAGAGGCCCTTGATCTTCAGGGTCGCGGGTACAGTCAGCACGCCATCGGAATCCAGTTCCACAACATCGGTCATTGATCGTCTCCATCGGGTTTGGGGGTGCTGGTCTTTCGGGCGTCCGCCGCGCCGGGCAAGCGGCCCATGAATTTTAACCCGAGACACTTGCTGAAACTCAGGACTTGCCTCTGGCGCGCGCCTCATCAATCATTGGGCGATGAGGTGCGGCACCCGATATGACCAGACCTGAAAACATCCACACGCTGCTCGGCGCCTGCCCCTTCCTGGCGGGCGCCGGGTCCGCCGACATCGAGGCGCTTGCGGCGATTGCCACAGCCGTGTCGTGGCCACCGGGAACACTGCTGTTCCAGCGCGGTGATCCATCGGACTTTCTCATCGTCGTTGCAGCCGGGCGAATCAGGCTCGGCCTCAATTCCAGCAGCGGGCGCGAACTCACCCTGCGCCACGCCGGAGCCGGCAGCGTCATCGGCGAAATGGGCGTGCTCGACAATCACAGCCGCTCGGCCGATGCCACCGCCGCCGTCCAATCGCGCGGCCTTGTCATCCGCCGCGGCCCCTTCGAGCACCTGCTGGCCGAACGCCCGGGGGTCGCCCGGGCGGTCATCACCTATCTGGTGACCAGACTCCGCGACACCACCTACCAGCTCGAATCGGTGGCCCTCTATGATCTCGGCGCCAGGCTGGCCCGCTTCCTGCTCGCCGCCCTCCACCAGAGCCATGGTGCCGAGCTGCCGCAACAGGCCATACTCGGCCTTGACCTCGGCCAGTCGGATATCGCGGCGATCCTCGGTGCCAGCCGGCCCAAGGTCAATCGCGCCTACGTCGATCTGCTGAAAAGCGGCGCCATCAAACGCCTCGCCAACGGACTCGACTGCGATGTGCAGCAGCTCATGACCATCGCCGGCGACAGCGAGGCTTGAGGCCATGGCCCGCTACGGCGATGGTGGTGGCAAGACCCGTCAACAGGACCAGAAGACCGGGTTTTGCCGCGAAACGGGCCATGGCCTCAAGCCTCGCTGTCGCCGGCGATGGTCATGAGCTGCTGCACATCGCAGTCGAG
>JBKJQD010000351.1:0-16357 GCA_046594125.1 Aestuariivirga sp. | reverse complement strand
GGACTGCGGGCCATCCCGGGCGTCAGGATCGGCGCCATCCCCGCCACCTTCTATGCCTTCCCCGATGTCTCGGCGCTTCTCGGCCGCACGGCGGGCAACCACCGGCTCGACACGACTGATCAGCTCTGCGACTGGCTACTCGAACACCACGGCGTCGCCATCGTCCCCGGCACCGCCTTCGGCGCACCGGAATCGGTGCGGTTGTCGTTCGCGGCAAGTGAAGCGGATATTGGGAAAGCGATGGAGCGTCTGACCGCGGCGCTTGTCTCTCTCGGCTGATTACTCCGCCGCCTCGCGTAAGGGAGCTTCGTCGTTGGCAGGCGTTGCCACCACGCCGCCAGCCAGCATCGCCGAGCCTGCTTCGACGTCATGCATCCGCCGCCGGTCGCGGGCCACGAAGGAATAGATGGCGGGGGTGATGAACAGCGTGAACATGGTGCCAATAGTCATACCCGCCGCGATGACGATGCCGATGTCGAAGCGGCTGTGGGCACCAGCACCATTGGCCAGCAGCAGCGGCACGACGCCGATCACCATGGCGGCGGTGGTCATCAGGATGGGGCGCAGACGCACGGCGGCGGCTTCCTTGATCGCCAGGTTCTTGTCGTAGCCCTTGGTCTCCTGCAGCTTGTTGGCGAATTCGACCATCAGGATGCCGTGCTTGGCAATCAAACCAATCAGCGTCACGAGGCCGATCTGCGTATAGATGTTGATGGTCCCCGAGCCGAGGTTGACCGGCGGATTATTCTGCATCGCGCCGTTGACCTCGCCCAGGATGAACAGCACGAACAGGGCGCCGAACACCGTGGCGGGCAGGCCGATGAGAATGATAAACGGATCGCGGAAGCTCTCGAACTGGGCGGCGAGCACCAGATAGATGAGCAGCAACGCCACCGCGAAGGTGATGGCCAGCGTATTGCCTTCCTTGACGAACTGGCGGCTCTCGCCCTTGAAATCATAGGCCATGCCCTGCGGCATGATCTCGTTGGCCTTCTGCTGCAGGAAAGTGATGCCCTCACCGATGGTGCGGCCCGGAAACGGCACGCCTTGCAGCATGGCCGAGTTCTGCTGCTGGAAGGTGGCAAGCCCGTTGGGCTGCACCGAATGTCCAACCTTGATGAAGGTCGATAGCGGCACCATGGAGCCGCCGGTGGAGCGCACCCGGTAACTCAGGATCTGGTCTACGTTGGAGCGGTCGGCGCGCGGCACTTGCGGGATCACCTGATAGCTGCGGCCCTGCACCGTGAAGCGGTTGACGTTGTTGCCGCCGAGCAGTGTGGCCAGCGTGCCGCCCACGTCGCGCATGGTGACGCCGAGCTTGTTGGCGCGGTCCTTGTCGACAATCAATTCCACCTGCGGCGTGGAAAAGCGCAAGTCGGCGTTGGTGAATATGAACAAGCCGCTCTTGTCGGCTTCGGCTTTCAACTGGTCAAGCACTTCGGCCAGCCGCGTATAGTCGCCCGGATAGGTCAGGACGAATTCGACCGGCAGATCGCCAGCCCCCACCGGAATGGCCGACGGTGCGGTGGCGAAGATGTTGACGCCCGACACCGCCTTGAACTTGGGTTGCAACTCGCCCATCACCGACAGGTCCGAGCGGCTGCGCTCACCCCACGGCTTGAGGATCAGCCCCATGAAGGCCGAGTGCGTGCCGGGAAAGCCGTTTATGGCGAAGAGATTCTGCTTTTCAGGCACCTTGAGGAACGTGTCGGTGAGATTGTCCGTGTACGTCGTAAGGTAATCCAGGTTGGTGTGTTCCGGCGCATTGATGAATGCGAAGAGCACGCCCTGGTCTTCCGATGGTGCCAGCTGCCGGTTGATGGCGTTGTAAAGCACGCCAGACAGCACGACAGTCAGCACGGCGATCCAGGCGAAGACCGAGCGCTGCTTGATGGTGCCGTCAAGGCGGCGCCGGTAGAAGCGCTGCAGGCTGCCGAACACCCGTTCGACCAAGCGGCCGAACCAGCTCAGCTTCTCGTGCGGCTTGAGCATCTTGGAGGTCATCATCGGCGACAGCGTCAGTGCCACGATGCCCGACACCACAACGGCCCCGGCCAGGGTGAAGGCAAACTCCCGGAACAGCGCGCCGGTCAGTCCCGTGGTGAAGCCGATCGGTGTATAAACCGCCGCCAGCGTGATGGTCATGGCGATGACCGGGCCGGTGATCTCGCGCGCCCCCAGGAGAGCCGCGTCGTAAGGCAGCATGCCCTCCTCGATGTGGCGGTGGATGTTTTCAACGACGACGATGGCGTCATCGACAACCAGGCCGATGGCCAGTACCAGCGCCAGAAGCGTCAGAAGATTGATCGAATAACCGAATGCCACCAGCACCACCGCCACGCCGATCAGCGACAGCGGAATGGTGACGACGGGAATAAGCGTCGAGCGCAGGTTGCCGAGGAACAAGAAGATGACAATGATGACGATGATACCGGCCTCAAGCAGAGTTTTGCCCACTTCCGATATCGAGGCATTGATGAACTGCGTCGCGTCATAGGCGATCTTGCCCTCAAGGCCGGCGGGCAGGCCGCGCTGGATCTCGGGCATGGCGTCGCGCACCGCATTGATGACGGTGAGCGGGTTTGAATCGGGCGTCGTCTGGATGCCCATGAACACCGCCTTCAGGCCATCGAAGGCCGAGGTCGAGTCAAAGTTCTGGGGGCCGAGATCGATGCGGGCGATCTGGCCAAGCCGGACCACCGTGTCGCCGCGCGTGGCGACCACCAGCTGGCCGAAGGCCTCGGGCGTTTCAAGCGAGGTCTGGGCGTTGATGTTCTGCTGCGTGAAGCTGGCCTTGATCTCGCCCGCCGCCGTGGTGAAATTGTTGTTGGCGAGCGCATTGCGCACGTCCAGCGGGGTGATCGCCAGCGACGACATCTTGTCGGGGTCGAGCCATACCCGCATGGCAAAGGTCGAACCGCCGAGAATTTCAGCGGCGGCAACACCATTGATGGCTTGCAGCTTCGGCTTCACGACGCGGTCAAGATAGTCGCTGATCTGCGGCGAGGACATCTGCTCGCTCTTGAAGCTGATGTACATGAGCGCGAAGCCCGCACCCGTGGTGCGCTTCACCACCGGATCATTGGCATCGTCGGGCAATTCACCCTTGACCTCGTTGACCTTGGACAGCACGTCGGCCAAGGCCCGGTCGGCATTGGCATCGAGACGGAGCTTCAGGGTGATGGTCGAGACATTCTGCGATGAGCGCGACTCGAGGGTGTCAATACCCTCGGTCGAAGCCACCGCCTGCTGCATCGGCGTGGTGATGAAGCCCTTGATCTGGTCGGCGTTGGCGCCGGGGTAGACGGTCGTGATTTCGATCTTGGTGTCCGACACTTCCGGAAACTGGCGGATCGGCAGCTTGAGCACCGCCTGGATACCGGCCAGCAGGATTAACAGGCTCACCACGGTTGCCAGCACCGGGCGCTTCACGAAAATGTCGGTGAAATGCATGGGGCCTGTCCTTACTGAATAGCCGTCGCGTCCTGGAGCTTGAGGGCAATCGAATTGTCGATCACCACCTTGCTGCCCTGGTCGATCTTGTTCTGCCCGGCGGTGACCACCTTGTCGCCCTCGGCCAGGCCGCTGACGATCTCGACCCGGCCGTCACGTACAGATCCGGCCTTCACGAAGCGCCGCTCGATGGCCAGTTCCTCTGGTTTCGACTTGGGGTCGACCTTGGTGGCCGGAACCACAACAAAGACGTTGTCGCCATAGAGCGAGAAGGTCACCGCTGTCTGCGGCACCGTGACCACGGTCTCAGGCGCCCCCGATTCGACCATGACATTGGCATACATGCCGGGCACCAGCTTGCGCTCAGGGTTGGCGATGCTGGCCCTGACCGTGATCATCCGGCTTTCCTCCGACATGCGCGCATCGGTGGTGATGATCTCGCCGCTGAAGGTTTCGTTCGCATAGGCGTTGAACGTGGCGGTCACCTTCAGGCCGTCCTTGATGCGGCCATAGTCAGACTCGGTGACCTGAAAGTCGGCGTAGACAGGATCGATCTTCTGCAGCCAGACGATCCTGGTTCCGGGCGCCACATAGCTGCCGACCGAAACGGCGCGAAGCCCCACCCTGCCATCCCATGGCGCATAGATGAACTTCTGCGCCACCACGGCCCTGAGGCGGTCCATGTTGGCCTGCAATGTATCGCGCTGGGCGCGCAACGGATCGACCTCGGCACGTGGGGATACGCCTTTGGCCACCAGCGCCTGCTTGCGCTGCAATTCGGTCTCGGCATTGGCAAGTTGCGCCGCGATGCTGCGCAAGTCGGCTTCCTCGGTACTGATGTCGAGCTTAAGCAGAAGATCGCCCTTCTTCACGTCCTGGCCGGATTCGAATTTGATCTCTTTGACAATGCCGCCAAGCTGCGGCGTCACATCAATGCCCTCGAAGGCGGTCAGCGTGCCTATACCGGCAATCTGCGGCTGCCAGGTGTCAGTGCGGGCTGCTTCGGCGGAAACCGTCTCGGGCGGGCGCGGCGACCCAAGGATGATGGTCGCCAGCATCTTCGGCTTGGCGTTGAATGCCCACCAGGCGATACCCCCGGCAAGCCCGCCCAGAATGAGAGTCACCAAAAATAAATACAAAATCCGTCTGATCATCGTCTTCGTTCCCGGTCCTATTCCGCGGCCTGCACCGTTGACTGGCGCAGGAGTTCGTTTTTCTTATCGTTCAGGCAATTGACAGCGGCTGTCAGCACCGCATTGCCATAATCGGCGACAAACTGGGCCCCGGCATGGGGTTGTTCGCTGCGCCGGCACTCCGCAATACGTGCCAGATCGCCCGTCAGGTCACTCAGCTGCTTGTCGATGGCGGCCAGCATCACGTCTGGGGTGATGAACTGGTGCAACAGCACCTGAAACAGGAACTCGGACTTGTATTTGTCCTTGGCCGGCAGCACGGCAATGGCCTTGCCCAGCATGCGGCGCCCTGATTCGGTAATGGCATAAACTTTCTTGTCGGGCTTGCCCGTCTGCTCCTGCTCGCGCACCGTCAGCAGGCCCTCGGCGGTCAGTTGCATGAGAGCCGGATAGATCGATCCGAAACTGGCATCGATGAAGTGGCTGAACATGCCCTCCTCAATGTCCTTCTTGATCTCATAGCCCGACGCCTCCCCGGTGGAGAGGATGCCCAGACACAGCGTTCTGACATTCATGGACATGTGAGTAGCTTTTCAACCCAGTACGAGGATAGCGGACCGATATATATCGGTTTGATATATAGTCAAGTCTTTGCTGCAATGCACCATCGGCATGACCCGCCCTGCCATCGCCCGCCAGATTTCAACAGCGTCATCGCTCAACTTGTCATCATTGTCCGGACTGTATAAGACACAAGCCCAAGGGCAGGCGTGACAGCACTGCTCATTGAAAAATGTTCAGGGGGACGGGCGTGGGGTATTTTCTCCAGCAGCTGATCAACGGGGTAACGCTCGGTTCGATCTACGGGCTGATTGCCATCGGCTACACGATGGTTTTCGGCATTATCGGCATGGTGAACTTTTCCCATGGTGATATCTTCATGGTCTCGGCCTTCATCGCGCTGATCGTTTTCCTCGTCGTCACCACCTGGCTCGGCATCGCCTCAGTGGCGATTGCCCTGATTCTCATGCTGGTGGTGAGCATGGCGCTGACCGGGTTGTGGAGCTGGGCCATCGAAAAAGTGGCTTACAGACCGTTGCGAGGAAGCTTCCGCCTGGCGCCGCTGATTTCGGCGATCGGCGTGTCGCTCATCCTGTCGAACTTCGTCCAGGTGGCGCAGGACCCGCGCAACAAGCCGGTGCCGCCGATGTTCGCGCCCAATGACGTCATCCCGCTGGGCGTCGACGGCGGCTTCGCCGTGGTGCTGGCCTACAAGCAGATCGCCATCGTGCTGGTGACCATCGTCCTCCTCGCCGGCTTCTGGTATGTCGTGCAGAAGACGCCGCTGGGCCGGGCCCAGCGCGCCTGCGAACAGGACCGCAAGATGGCGGCCCTGCTCGGCATCGACGTCGACCGCACCATTTCGGCAACCTTCGTCATGGGTGCGGCACTGGCTGCGGTCGCTGGCACCATGTACCTGATGTATTACGGCGTGGTCTCTTACCAGGACGGCTTCATTCCCGGCGTCAAGGCCTTCACGGCGGCGGTTCTGGGCGGCATCGGATCGCTGCCCGGTGCGGTGCTCGGCGGCTTGCTGATCGGCCTCATCGAGACCTTCTTCTCGGGCTACTTCTCGCTGGCCTACAAGGATGTGGCGGCCTTCTCGATCCTCGCCATTGTCCTGATTTTCATGCCGCAAGGCTTACTCGGGCGTCCCGAAGTGGAGAAAGTCTGATATGGCCGCTCCCGCTTCGCTTGGCCTTGGCAAACTCGCCAAGGGGGCGCTCCTCACCGGCGCCGTGGCGCTCGGCATGTTCGGCCCGCTGATCGGCCTCAAGACCGAACAGAACATGTCCAACGAGGTTATCCTGCTGTTCCGGCCCTGGCATGCGCTGGCCGCCATTTTTGCCGCCATCGCCGTCTATGTGATTGTCACCGGCGTGCGGACCGCCAAGGCCGCTCATGCCGGGCGGACACCGATCAAGATTGCCGCCGCCGCACCCAACCGCTTTGCCAAATATTTCACGCCGGTGGGCTTCATCTTCCTCGTCGGCTATCCGATTTTCATTGCGCTTTTTGTCGGCACCCAGGGCATCCCCAAATGGGTCGACAATTTCGGCATCCTGATCCTTATTTATGTGATGCTCGGCTGGGGCCTCAACATCGTAGTAGGCTTGGCGGGCCTCCTCGATCTTGGTTATGTGGCGTTCTACGCCATCGGCTCCTATGCCTATGCGCTGCTGTCGCTGCACTTCGGCTGGTCCTTCTGGCTTTGTCTTCCGGTGGCTGGAATCCTCGCCGCCTTCTGGGGCGTCATTCTCGGTTTTCCGGTCTTGCGATTGCGCGGTGATTACCTCGCCATCGTGACGCTGGCCTTCGGCGAGATCATCTATCTCGTCGCCAAGAACTGGAAGGACTTCACTGGCGGCGGCGCCGGCATTGCCGCCCCGCGCATCACCTTCTTCGGTATCAAGTTCGACGCCACGCCCAACGGCTTCGCCGCCTGGGTATCATGGGCCATGACCGGCATTTCCGAAACCTTCGGCGGCGGACCGGTCATCCTGGCGCCGGCTCCCTGGTATCGCACCATGTTCCTCTATTATGTGATCGTGGCACTCGCCCTGCTCACGGCTTATGTCACACTGAGATTGCGCCGCCTGCCGGTGGGCCGCGCCTGGGAAGCGCTGCGCGAGGATGAAATCGCCTGCCGCTCGCTGGGCCTCAATACCACCAACACCAAGCTGACCGCCTTTGCCACCGGCGCACTCTTTGGCGGACTGGCCGGCGCTTTCTTCGGTGCCCGTCAGGGCTTCGTCGATCCGGAAGGCTTCCGCTTCATCGAGTCGGCGATCATTCTGGCCATCGTGGTGCTGGGCGGCATGGGTTCGCTGATCGGCGTGGCGCTGGCGGCGGTTGCCATGCAGGGCGGCACCGAAATCCTCCGCGAACTGGGCTTCCTGAAGTCCATCTTCGGTCCCGAGTTCAAGCCCGAACTTTACCGTATGCTGATCTTCGGCAGCGCCATGGTCATCATCATGCTGTGGAAACCTCGAGGGTTCGTATCCGTCCGCCAGCCCACCGCCTTCCTCCATGAGAAGAAAGCCATCGGCCTCGACAATGTCAAAGAGGGCCATGGCTGATGGCGTCTTCCGGCGTGTCGAACGAAATCCTCCGCGTCGATCACCTGACAGTCCGCTTCGGCGGCCTGACGGCGGTGAATGATTTGAACTTTGCCGCCCGCAAGGGTGACATCACCGGCTTGATCGGCCCCAACGGGGCGGGCAAGACGACGGTCTTCAACTGCATCACAGGCTTCTACAAGCCAACCACCGGGCTGCTCACCATGACGCATCCCGATGGCCGTCAGTACTATCTCGACCGCATGGCCGATTTCCGTGTGGCCTCCACCGCCCATGTGGCGCGCACCTTCCAGAACATCCGCCTGTTCTCCGGCATGACGGCGCTGGAAAATCTGCTCGTCGCCCAGCACAACGTCCTGATGCGGGCCAGCGGCATGTCGGTGTTCGGCATCCTCGGCCTCCCCGGTTATGGGCGAGCTGAAAAGAAGGCCGCCGAGAAGGCCACCTTCTGGCTGGAGAAGGTCGGCCTCTACCAACGCGCCGACGATCCGGCAGGCGACCTTCCCTACGGCGCCCAGCGCCGCCTCGAGATCGCCCGCGCCATGTGTACCGATCCCTATCTGCTGTGCCTTGACGAACCCGCCGCCGGTCTCAATCCGCGCGAGTCAGCCGAACTGAACGCGCTCCTGCTCAGCATCCGCAAGGACACCGGCACCTCGATCCTGCTGATCGAACACGATATGTCGGTGGTCATGCAGATTTCCGACCACGTCGTGGTGCTGGAATATGGCCGCAAGATCGCCGACGGGACGCCGGGCGAAGTGAAGGTTGATCCGCGCGTCATCGCCGCCTATCTCGGCGTCGATGATGCCGAGATCGAGCAGAAGCCGGAATTGGCCAAGCTGGTCGAGGAGGCTGGCGCAAAAGTCGTCCACACCAGCCCTCCCCCGGCACTGAAACCGTCGGCAAGGAAGGCGCTGCCCAGCAAACCCGCCGCCAGGAAGGGAGGCCGCAAATGAACGCCTCCCCGATGCTGACGGTTCGCGGCGTCAAGACCTATTACGGCAAGATCGCCGCCTTGAAGGGCGTCGACATGGATGTCAACGAGGGCGAGATCGTTACCCTCATCGGCTCCAACGGGGCTGGCAAGTCAACCCTGATGATGACCATCTGCGGCAGTCCGCAGGCCCGCGAAGGCGCCATCACGTTTGAGGGCCAGGACATCACCAGGATGCCCACTCACCACATTGCCCGCCTGCGCATTGCCCAGTCGCCGGAAGGCCGCCGCATCTTCCCGCGCATGACGGTGATGGAAAACCTGCAGATGGGCGCCACCGTCGATGGCTACGCCCATGTTCCCGAAGATCTCGAAAAAGCTTTTACGCTCTTTCCCCGCCTAAAGGAGCGCATGAACCAGCGTGGCGGAACGCTGTCGGGCGGTGAACAGCAGATGCTGGCCATCGCCCGCGCCCTGATGAGCAGGCCAAAGTTGCTGCTGCTTGATGAACCTTCGCTGGGTTTGGCCCCGCTGATCGTCAAACAGATTTTCGAAGCGATCAGGGAACTGAACCGCAGCGAGAAACTCACCGTGTTTCTGGTCGAGCAAAACGCCTTTCACGCGCTGCGCCTCGCCCACCGCGGCTATGTCATGGTCAACGGCCTCGTCACCATGAGCGGGACGGGTGCGGAATTACTGAAGCGGCCGGAAGTGCGCGCCGCCTATCTCGAAGGCGGAGCCCATTAGGGACGATCATCATGCATAACGTCGACCCAACCATCTTCTATCTCATCCTCACGCTGCTGCTTGGCGGCGGCGCTGCGCTTCTGACCGGGCGCAATTTTGCCGCCAATTGGCGCAGCCCCATTGTCGTGGCGCTGGCGGGCTTGGGTCTGGCGGTGGCAGTGCGTTTCCTGCATTTCGCCTTGAATCTGGAGCAGCTATTTTCCGCCACCGGCTTCCTTCTTGACGCGGTGCCGATCGTCCTGCTAGCGCTGCTTGGTTTCCGCTGGCGCCGCACCGAACAAATGTCGACCCAGTATTATTGGCTCTATGAAAAGACCAGCCCTTTCACATGGCGGCACAAACCCGCGGGGAGCTGAAACGAAATCGGATGACAACGCCTTGAAATAGGGCAAATATGCCTTCCCAAGGTGGGGTTCTCCGCCGAAAGGGCCGAACAACCGGCCCATTGCAAACCAAGGATCAAGGGAGATCTGAATGAAGAAGAACTGGTTGAAAGGCGTCGTCGCCGCTGCAGGAATGCTGTTGGCCACGTCCGCCTATGCCGATACGCTGAAGATCGGCGTTGCAGGACCCATCACGGGTCCGAACGCCGCTTTCGGCGCTCAGCTGCAAAAAGGCGCTGAACAGGCAGCGGCTGACATCAATGCGGCTGGCGGCATCATGGGCATGCAAATCGAAATCCTCATCGGTGACGACGTGTCGGACCCGAAGCAGGGTGTGTCGGTTGCCAACAAATTCCTCGGTGACGGCGTCAAATACGTCGTCGGTCACTTCAACTCGGGCGTCACCATGCCCGCCTCGGAAGTCTACCGCGAGAATGGCATTCTCGCCATTACGCCATCCGCTACCAACCCCTGCGTGACCGAACGCAAGTTCGGCGCTTGCGGCAATTGGACGGAAGCCGCTCCCGATCTGTTGATGTTCCGCACCTGCGGCCGTGACGACCAGCAGGGAGCCGTTGCCGGAAAGTACATCCTCGAACAACTCAAGGGCAAGGTTATCGCTGTCATCCACGACAAGACCCCTTATGGCCAGGGCCTCGCCGACGCAACCAAGGCGACAGTTAACGCTGGTGGCGTGACCGAAGCTATCTATGAAGGTATCAACATCGGCGACAAGGACTTCTCGGCGCTCATCTCCAAGATGAAGGCCGCGAAAGTCGAAATCGTCTACTGGGGCGGCCTGCACACCGAAGGCGGTCTTATCGTCCGCCAGATGCGTGACCAGGGGATGACCGCCGTGATGATGTCCGGCGACGGCATCGTTACCGACGAATTCGTCTCGATTGGTGGCCCGGGCGTCGAAGGCACCCTGATGACCTTTGCTCCCGACCCGCGCAAGCGTCCGGAAGCCGCCGCGATCGTCAAGAAGTTCAACGACGCCGGCTTCAACCCCGAGGCTTATACGCTCTACAGCTACGCCGCTGTCGAGATCATCAAGGCCGCTATTGAAAAGGCGGGCACTACGGATACTGCCAAGGTATCGGAAGTCATGTATGGTGGCGACGCCTTCAAGACCGTGATCGGCGACATCAGCTTCGACAAGAAGGGCGACATCACCCGTCCCGACTACGTGATCTACACCTGGAAGAAGAACGCCGAAGGCAAGATCACCTACACCACCGAATAATCCAGCCGCAAGGTTGTGGATTGGAACCCGCAAGGTGCAAGCCTTGCGGGTTTTTTTATTGATCTATCGCCGCTGTTGCGAAGGCGGGGCTTTGCGGCAATAGTCCAATGGCATAAAGCCATGCCCATGAATCGTCTCATCGCCCTCCTGACCACCCTGCTCCTGATGGCAGCCCCGCCCGCCCGCGCCGATATTCTGGTTGGCGTCGCCGGGCCATTCTCCGGCCCCAACGCCGCACTTGGCGAACAATTGAAACGCGGCGTGCAGCGCGCCATCGACGATATCAATGCCACGGGGGGCTTGCGTGGTGAGCCGCTGGTGATGCAGGCCGCCGATGATGGCTGCGACCCGAAAAAGGCCATCGAAGCCGCAACGCAGTTCGTGTCCGCCGGGGTGAAATTCGTGGCCGGACACTATTGCTCGGGCTCATCCATCCCGGCCTCGAAAATCTATGAGTCGGCGGGGATCGTGCAGATCAGCCCGGCCTCGACCAATCCGAAATTCACCGACGGCGGCGGCTGGAACGTCATCCGCGCCTGCCCGCGCGACGATGCGCAAGGCTTGATCGCCGGGCGTCTTATCGCCACGCACTTCATGGGCAAGAAGATCGCCCTGCTCAACGACCAGACGCCGTCCGGCATCGCCCTGGCCACCCGCGTCCGTGAAACCCTCGCCGCTGCGGGCGTCACACCGGTGATCGATGAAAGCTACAAGCCCGGCGCCAAGGAATATCCCGAAATGACGCAGCGCCTGCGCACTTCCTTTGCCGATATTGTTTACTTGGGCGGTACTTATGTTGAAGGCGGTATCATCATCCGCGACCTGCGCGACCTGGGCTCCAACGCCCGCATGATTTCCAGCGACAGCCTGGTGGCCGATGATTTCTGGAATATCGCCAAGGACGCGGGTGAAGGAACATTGATGACCTTCATGTACGACCCGCAGAAATTCGAGATGGCCAGGCCCGTCGTGGCCCGCTTCAAGGACGATGGCTACAATCCGGAAGGTTACACGCTTTATGCCTATGCGGCGGTGCAGGCTTGGGTGCAGGCCGCGGAGGCAACCGGCGGCACCGACAACCACCGCATCGCCGACTGGCTGCGCGGCGGCAACCGTATCAGGACGGCGGTGGGCGAATTGTCTTTCGATGCCAAGGGCGATCTGAGGGAGCCACGCTTTGCCTGGTTCCGCTGGTCGGAAGGCCGCTATGCTGAAGTCGATCCCCAAACCCTCGAGCCGCCAGAACCCGTCACAACGCCGTAAAAGGACTTCCCCATGCGCGCCAGTGCTGCCGCACTTTCCCTCATGCTGTGGGCCTCGCCTGCCCTTGCCGCTGACGGCGCGGCGTTCAATGTGCTGGGCTACTCCCCAGACAGCCGCTATTTCGCCTTTGAGCAATATGGCGTTCAGGATGGGTCTGGCTTTCCCTATTGGGATGTCTTCATCATCGACCTGAAGTCCAATGCGTGGGTGAAAGGCACGCCCGTCCGCGCCCTCCTGGAAAGCGAGGATAACCGCCCGGCTGAGGCGCGCGACAAGGCGATGGCCACGGCCCAGCCCTTGCTGCAGGAGATGCACATCACCGAGCCAGCCGATATCCTCGCCGCCAATCTGGCCAATGAGGTGACAGCAGACCGCAGCCGCCTGGCCTTCGACCGCTGGTATGTGTCAATGGGGTCCATGCCGAATGGCCGGGGTTCAGACCAGATTCGCTTTGAACTTTCTGTTGAACCCCTGGCCTTGCCCCGATCCGCGAACTGCCCCGCAGACCTTGGCGAGAATTTCGGTCTTCGCCTCACCGTGAAGGACATAACGGCTGGCACATCGCGCAGCCTGTTCGAGGACAAGTCAATACCCGCCTCGCGCGGCTGTCCCGTCGGCTATGATGTGGCAGCCGTCGTAGCCCAGTCCGGCTACCCGGTCACCGACCGGCTGGTGGCCCTCATTGGCGTCTATTCCACTGGTTTCGAAGGTGCCGGCCACCGCTATATCGCGGTGCCCTTCACCATCAGCGACTAACTTCGCACTCGCACGGCAGCTTGGGATTTGTTAAGCGGACGCCATGGTCCAGAGAGGCATCCGATGATCCCCCGCTATTCCCGTGAAGACATGGCGCGCATCTGGGAGCCGCAGACGCGCTTCCGCATCTGGTTTGAAATCGAGGCCCATGCCACCGATGCCCTGGCCGAACTGGGCGTCGTGCCCAAGGCGGCGGCAAAAAAAATCTGGGACATGGCCCAGGATGCCGTCTTCGACGTCGCCCGCATTGACGAGATCGAGGCCGTCACCAAGCACGACGTTATCGCCTTCCTGACCCATCTCTCGGAAATCGTCGGGCCCGAGGCTCGCTTCGTACATCAGGGCATGACCTCGTCGGACGTGCTCGACACCTGTTTCAACATTCAGTTGGTGCGCGCCGCCGATCTGCTGATCGCCGATGTCGATGGGCTGCTCGCCGCCCTGAAGCGCCGCGCTTTTGAACACAAGGATACGGTCTGCGTCGGGCGCAGCCACGGCATCCACGCCGAACCCACGACCTTCGGCGTGAAGCTGGCTTTTGCTTATGCCGAATTCGCCCGCTGCCGCGCCAGGCTCGAGCTGGCCCGCAAGGAAGTCTCGACCTGCGCCATTTCGGGTGCGGTCGGCACCTTCGCTAACATCGATCCGCAAGTTGAGGAATATGTCGCGGCCAAGCTGGGCTTGACGCCGGAGCCGGTCTCGACGCAGGTCATCCCGCGTGACCGCCACGCCATGTACTTCGCCAGCCTCGCCGTGGTCGCCAGTTGCATCGAGCGCCTCGCCACTGAGATCAGACATCTGCAGCGCACCGAGGTTCTTGAGGTCGAGGAATATTTCTCTCCGGGCCAGAAGGGCTCCTCCGCCATGCCGCACAAGCGCAATCCGGTACTGACCGAAAACTTGACCGGCCTTGCAAGGCTGGTGCGCTCCGCCGTCGTCCCGGCGCTGGAGAACGTGGCCTTGTGGCACGAGCGCGATATTTCGCATTCATCGGTGGAACGCGGCATCGGCCCCGATGCCACCGTGCATCTCGACTTCGCCCTGAAACGCCTGGCCGGCGTCATCGACAAGCTGCTGGTGTACCCTGAAAACATGCAGCGCAATCTTGATAAGCTCGGCGGCCTCATCCACTCCCAGCGCATCCTGCTGGCGCTGACCCAGAAGGGCATGAGCCGCGAGGAGTCCTACGCCGCCGTCCAGCGCAACGCCATGCCGGTGTGGCGCGGCGAAGGCAACTTCCTCGACCTGTTGAAGCAGGACAAGGAAGTCTCGGCGTTACTCTCGGACGCGGAACTCGAAGCCCTCTTTGACCTTGGTTACCATACCAAGCATGTGGACACGATATTCCGGCGGGTGTTTGGGTAGGACGTGTACTCGTGAACGCGATTTCATGTCGGCTCAGGGCCAACTGCGGAACTACGATCGCACACCAAATGCCGCTGGCGCATGCCGTTTCAGTATTTTCGTATCTACGGTAGCGCAGCTTGTTCGGGCAACTGCCAATTCTTGACAATTCAAGGTGTTGGCGTATGATCAAAACTAGGTACGGAGACACGTGTATGCTTCGAGTCCTCCTTGTCCTTATGTTCATCATGACGCCAGCCTTGGTCGCCGCAGGGGAATCCTTGTTCGCTGCTGCGACAACGGGCGATACAGCGGCCATTGCGCGCTTGCTGGATAAGGGTGATCCCGTGGATGCCCGGGCGCCCGATCAGGCAACACCCTTGATTGCGGCGGCTCTTGGCGGTCAGGCGGAAGCCACGAAATTGCTGCTCGCCAAGGGTGCGGACGTCATGGCGCGCAATTCTGGCGGGTTCACGGCGCTGCACGCCGCCGCTTACTCCGGCAGCGTGCCGGTCGCCACTTTGCTGCTGGACAACAAGGCGGCGCTTGAGGACGCGGCGAACAAAGCCGGCACCACGCCGCTATTCGTGGCTGCTGAAATGAATCATCCTGAGGTGGTCGAGCTTTTGATTGCCCGTGGCGCCGATGCCAGCCGGCCGGAAGGCCACGGCTATTCGGCGATGACACGGGCCTTCTGGAAGGGGCATAAGGGCATTGTTAGCCTGCTCAAGCGCCATGGGCTGACTTGCCAGCAAGACAAGCTGACGGCCGTCGAGTACGCGCGATGCCTCATAATCACCCAATGATCGGAGGAAATATCATGAGAAAAACCTTGCTTTCGGTAACATCCGGCCTTGCTGTCTTGATATTCGGGGTTTCGCCGGCACTTGCGGACAACACAGTGAATACCGGCTATTTCGGCGGCGTTGCCATCATGGGCTACGACCCGGTTGCCTATTTCACCGACAGCGCGGCGGTGAAAGGCAGCGAGCAATTCAGTTATGACTGGCTGGGAACGCCATGGCATTTTTCCAGCCGCGAGCACCAAGAACTTTTCAAGAGCGAGCCGGTCAAGTATGCGCCCCAATTCGGCGGCTATTGTGCCGGCGAAGTGACATTTGAAGGCATCACCATCAACATCGACCCCGAAGCATGGCGGATCATCGATGGCAAGCTGTACCTTGGTTACGACAAGGGCTTTATTGCCGATCTGGAGGCTCACCCGCAAAAGTGGCTGCCAAAGGCCGAGGTCAATTGGCCCAAGCTGGAAGCCAAGCTGGTGCAAGGGAAGTATTACTGAGGCCTGCTCTAATCCGCCGGGGAGAAGTAGAAGACGTTGGTGGCATTGACGTAAGCGAACTGCGTCTCATTGCCGGTTGAGGTGCGCCGGTAGATGGGGCCGCAAGCGGCGCGTCTCAGCGTCACCAGGCTTTCGCTCTGCTGGCAGAAATTTCCACCGCTGATATAGGCCTTGCCTGTTACCAGCAGGGTTGCGGAACGGAAGAACATTTGGCCTTCCTTGCTGACTTGCATGATGGCGGGGGAACCCGAGTAGAGCTTGCCCTGTACGGTATGCCCAAACATTAGCTGCATTATTTCCTTGCTGCTCAGCCGGTTTTGTTCGTCGCCACGGAAATCGTAGGGCCATTGGGGGAAACCGGCTTTCGTCAATGCGCCGATTAGCATCTCGCGGTCCTGATCGTTGCGAAAGTAGCTGTAAGTCAATCTTGCATATTCAGTGTTGGAAGTGGGATTCAGGCGAAGATACTCGATTGCCGTCTGGCGCGCTTCGTCGAGGCGGTTGGCTTGAGCATAGGCTGCCGCCAGCAGGAAATAGTTGTCTTCGGCATTGGGCGCTTCGGCCCGGACTTTTTCGAGGGTCTTGATCGCTTCATCGGTGTTGCCGTCCAGAAAAAAGACCAGTCCGGCAACCTGCCTGTCGGTCGCCGACAGAT
>JBKJQD010000332.1:0-3311 GCA_046594125.1 Aestuariivirga sp. | reverse complement strand
ATGAGGCTGAACTGGAGACAGCACTTGAACGGCGCGGCGTAAGCATCCTTCATCCGCAGCGCTTGACGGTGCGCGATCAGGTGGCGCTGTTCAACGGCCGCCGGACAATCATCGGCTGCAGCGGCTCTGCTCTCCATACGGCGCTCATTGCATTGGATGGCCGCAGCTCCACGACGCTGGTCAATCTCACGCTGCCGTTCATCGATCATCGCTTTCTGCTGGTTGATGGCATTACGCAGCACAAAAGCGATTATCTCAATGCCTGCAGCCTCCTGCCGGAACAATCCAAATCGCGTGGCCGCTTTGTTGCCGATGTAGGTCTCGTCATGGACTTTCTGGCGCAGTCAAAGGTCATCTGAGCGGCGCCGGTCTGACGCCGCAGAGCCAGCCGATGAGTAGCTGCAGGTCGGGCTTTCGCGCCTTGCTTTGGGGATGCGCCAGGCAGTAGGGGTGGCCCATCCGCAGTGTGAGATCGGCGAGCGCAACGAGATCGCCCGCCGCGATGTCGGCCTCGGCCATCATGCGTTGGCCCAGGGCGACGCCCGCCCCGTCGCGGGCCAGATCCAAGGCCAGGCTCGACATGCCGACGCGAAAGCCTATGGCCGTGCCGGGCCTTGCCACGCCCGCCTTGGCAAACCACTCTCGCCAGGTGGGATGCGACCCGAAGCTCGGTCCCCAGTCCGTATGAATGAGGCTGTCGTCGGGCACCCCTTCGAGAGCAAGAGACCGGGCCTCCGGATTGCGCCGCAGAAAACCAGGACTGCATAGCGGCAGTACCTCGTCGTGCACCAGCAGGATGGTACTAAGATCGGGATAGAGATTGGTGCCGTAACAGATGCGCAGATCGATGTCGTGGCGGGCGAAATCCACCGGGTCTTCCTCGACCCGCAGGTCGAAGCGGAGATCGGGCTCTTCCAGGACCAGCGCGGCCAGACGCGGCTCCAGCCAGCGGTGGGCGACCGACGGCAGGACGCTGAGGACAAGGCGGGATTTTGCCACGCCGGTCATCGCCTGGTGGGTCAGCGTCGAAATCGCCTGCAGGGCATCCGACGCGCCTGCGAAGATGGCGCGGCCGGCATCGGTGAGGACCACGCGATTGTTGAAGCGCATGAACAACTGCTTGCCGAGGAAACCCTCGAGATTGCGCACCTGCTGGCTGACGGCGGCAGGTGAGACCCCCAGTTCTTCAGCGGCCGCGACATAGCTGCCGGCCCGGGCGGCGGCTTCGAAGGCGCGCAATGCATTGAGCGGCGGCAGGCGGAGCGACATGGGCTTTGCCTTAGATATTCTTGGCCAGATTAACATTTTGCCCGGTTGAGAAAAGAAAATACTTGGTCAAACATCATGCTCCTTCAACAGCAGGAGCAGCCGGTGCGCGATATTCTCGAACTTGACCGTTTTCCGCTGGACAAGCCGGGTTCGCCCGCCTGGCTTGATCTGGTCAATCATTGCCGGGCGGAACTGGCCCGCGATGGCATGTTCAATCTTGAGGGGCTGGTGAGGCCGGAGGCCGTGGCGCGGGCCATGGACGAAATCAGGCCGGTGATGGAAACACTGTCCTTCGTTCACAAGCGTTCGCACAACATCTATTTCAGAAAAGATGTGCCGGGCCTTGCCGCCGATCATCCGGCACTGCGCAAGGTCGACACCGTGAACCACACGGTTTGCTGCGACCAGATTCCGCAGAGCGTTCCAGTGTGGATTTACGAATGGCCACAGTTCGCGGTGTTCCTGGCCGCCACGATGGAGAAGGAGACTCTCTTCACCATGCGCGATCCGCTGGCGCGGGTGAATATCATGTCGTACCGCGATGGCGAGGCGCTGAACTGGCACTTCGACCGTTCGGAATTCACCACCACGCTGCTGTTGCAGGCGCCGAGCGGCGGCGGCGAATTCGAGTACCGCACCGGGCTGCGCAGCGATACCGATGAGAATTACGATGGTGTTGCCCGCCTGCTCGAAGGCCATGACCTTGGGGTCAAGACTCTCAAGCTGGCACCGGGCACTCTCAATGTGTTCAAGGGCCGCAACACGCTGCACCGGGTGACGCCATGCCAGGGGCCGCGCGAGCGCTATATGGCAGTCTTCTCATTTTACGAGAGGCCCGGCGTCATGTTTTCGAAGGAAGAACAGATCGGTTTCTATGGCCGCGCCGCTTAAGGCGGCATTGGGGAGCAGGGGCGATGGCACATGATGGTTGTGAAAGTCTCGCAGGGGCACTCAAGGCCAGCGAAGAACTGGACTATGGCCAAGCCTGGGCCATGCCGAAGTCTTACTATACCGATCCTGACGTCCTGGCACGCGAACGCGAGCATCTGTTCGGCAAGGAATGGATTTGCATCGGGCGCGGCGACGAGGCCGCCAATTCCGGCGACTACATGGCCTTCCAGCTCTGTGACGAACCTCTGGTGGCCTATCGCGGTGGCGATGGAACCTTGCGGGTATTCTCCAATGTCTGCCGCCACCGGGGATCGATCCTCGTCAAGGACAAGGGCAACGGACCCCGGCTGGTCTGTCCCTATCATCATTGGTCCTACGATGAACAAGGCAAGCTGGCGGGCGCGCCACGGATGGATCAGCACAAGGGTTTCGAGCAGGCCTCCTGCCGCCTGCCGCAATTTGCCTGCGAAGAATGGCATGGCTTCGTCTTCGTAAATCTTTCCGGCAATCCGCCGCCGCTGGCGCCGAGACTCCAGGGTCTGGAGCGGATGATCCGCAACTATCACATGGAGCAGATGAAGACGCGCTACGTGGTCAGCGACGTCTGGCCGGTCAACTGGAAATGCTTCATCGAGAATTTCATGGAAGGCTACCACCTGTCGCCGCTGCATCGCACGACGCTGCATCCGATGAACCCGACGCGGCTCAGCACGCATTTTCCGGCGGGCGAGGCCTATTTTGGATACAACGCCGGCTTTTCACCTGACCTTGCAAGATCATATCGCGGCCATCCCGATCTGACCGATGCCGAGGCCATGAACTGTGTGATGCTGGCCATTCCGCCGGGCCTCGTGTCAGGTTGCAGCGGGGACTATTCGTCGTTCATCTGCATGCAGCCGGAAGCGGTGGACCGGGTGCGCGTCAAGATGGGGCTGATGTTTTACGGCGATAGCTGGAAAGACAGCGATGTCGCTTATGCCGTCGAACTGTTCCATCAATACATGACCGAGGACAAGGAGGTGCTGACCGAGATGATGCGCGGGCTGCGCTCCAGTCACTATCACAAGGGGCCGCTGGCTGGTGCCGACTTCGAAGGCACTGTGCTCGATTTCTACCGCTATTACAGCCGCCAGATGCGGAGCGTCCTCCAG
>JBKJQD010000281.1:0-3128 GCA_046594125.1 Aestuariivirga sp. | reverse complement strand
GAGGCCGAAATGGCCGGCCTCAACATCAAACGCGCCGCCTTCCACGGCGAATGGAACTACACTATCGCCCCCGCCAACCAATTATGCAAAGCCGTTGTTTCCTGACAGGCCCTTAGTCGACGGCACGCTTCTCGCCGTGGCCTTCACCAAGGCCGGCAGCTATGTCGAGGGCGAAAACGCCAATTCCGGAAACAACAGCCTTCCCACCGTCGAATTCCAGATTTCTTCTGGTGCCGAAGCCCAGGCGGCAGAAGGCTACTACCGCTGCATGATCGCCCTCAAACCGTCGATGGCCGACGCCATCTATATCCGCGGCACCGGCGACTTCACCGCCACCGATTGCGCCGTTCATTCCGACTCAAGCCATGCCAGCACGTCGATCCACCTGCAGGGCAATGCCACAGCCATCGCCGACAAATTCACCGCTGCCGGCGGCTGGACACAGACCGGTGGCGCTGGTTCGTTCTCGATTGCACCCGAAGGCGATAAACCGGTATCAGGCGATCCCATCGCCCTTTCGGTCACCACGCCTGCCGGAGTCGCCTCAAGCGCCAATATCAAGAAACAGGACGGCAATGTGTCACTGTCCGACACCAAGTACAGTGACATCACCATCGGCGCCCAGGGCACGGCGAGCTTCACCGCCGGTACCCACTACATTACCGGTACCCTGTCGATGGGCTCACAAGCCACCATCACCGGCAATGGTGTCACGCTCTTCCTCGCAGGCAGCAACGCCAAGATCGACATGAACTCCGGCTCAACCCTGCAATTGCAGGCGCCAACCGGTGGAACCTACGCCGGTTATGCGGTGATCGGTGACCGCAGCGCTACCACGGTCCAGACCAATACCATCCAGGGCGGTGCAGGCGGTTACATCCGCAGCGTGTGGTATACGCCGAAGCACAAACTCTACATCACCGGTAACGGCGGCTTCAATTCGTCATCGAGCTACTTCCCGGTGATCGTCGACAACATCGAGATTGGCGGCAACGGCGTTTTCAATCTCGGCTTCGACTATGCGGCCTACAATTTCCCTGAGCCCGTGAAGCTCTACTATTCGCAGTCAGCGAAAGCCCGCCTCACGGACTGACACTCGCGGTAAACGAGCGGATCTCATCGAGAAAGATTTCGGCGAATTGCTCCTGCTTGGCGGCGCCCACGCCATGTACTTCGCCGAAGTCCCATTTGGTGAGTGGGCGCTTCGCCGCCATGTCGATCAGGGTGCGATCCGAGAAAACGACGTAGGCCGGTACCCGCCGCTTCTTGGCGAGCGTCCCGCGCAAGGTCTTGAGGCGCTGCAACAGGTCGTCGGAAACACCATCGCTGGCCACCGCCTCAGCCATGCGTTCGGCGCGCTTGGCCTTCTTGGTGGAGAGCACCACCAGCGGGCGGTAGCGGAATTCGCCAGCCCCATTCATCAGTACACGGCCTTTTGGTGCTATCGACAAGCCGCCAAAGCCCGCCACATCGATTGCCAGGTATCCGCCGCCCACCAATTGCCGGATCAGCGCTTGCCATTCGCCGCGGCTGCGGTCCTTGCCAAGGCCGAAGACAGGAAGCTGCGTGTGGCGCAACGACACCGCCTTGTCGTTGACCTTGCCTTCCAGCAGGTCGACGATATGGACTGCGCCGAAGCGCTCACCCGTCAGTTTCATGGTCTCGAATATTTTCTTGGCTTCGCTGGTGCCGTCGATCATTGCCGAGGGTTCGAGGCAGACATCGCAATTGCCGCAGGGCTCCGAGAACTCGCCGAAATAGGCCAGCAGGCTTTGCCGCCGGCATTCCGGCGCCTCGCAATAGGCCACCAGCGCGTCAAGGCGCTTGTGCTCGCGGCGCTTGCGCTCTTCGCTGCCCTCCTCCTCATTGATGAAGCGCCGCCGCATCTGGATATCCGAGAGGCCGAAGACCATGTGCGCCTCGGCTGGCTCGCCATCGCGCCCAGCGCGGCCGATCTCCTGGTAATAGGCGTCAAGCGAGGACGGCAGATCGGCATGGAAGACAAAGCGCACATCCGGCTTGTCGATGCCCATGCCAAAGGCGATGGTGGCGCAGACGATGACGCCCTTCTCGGCCATGAAAAGATTCTGCGCTTCGGAGCGCGCGTCGGCGGAAAGCCCCGCATGATAGGCCACGGCGCGGTGCTTTTTGCTGACCAGAAAACCCGCCAGATCCTCGGTTGATTTGCGCGACAGGGCATAGACGATGCCGCTTTCGCCGGCGTGATCCTCAAGGAACGCCAGCAACTGGTTTTTGGGCGTCGCCTTGGCCTCGACGGTCAGCTTGATGTTGGGCCGGTCGAAGCCCGCCACGAAGACATCGGCCGCGCCACCGAAAATCTTCGCCACGATATCGCGCCGCGTCGCTTCATCCGCCGTCGCCGTAAAGGCGCCGATGGGCACGCCGGGGAAAGCATCCTTCAGCGTCTGCAAGGCATCATACTCGGGCCGGAACGAAGCGCCCCATTGCGAAATGCAGTGGGCCTCGTCAACGGCGATCATCGTCACATCAAGGCGCTGCAACGCGGCGATCATACGCCCGGTCATCAGCCGCTCCGGCGCCAGATAGAGAATGCGCACCTCGCCCTTCGCCACCCGGCCCCAGATGGCGACATTGTCATCGCGGCTCGCGGCGGAATTGATGGTCTCGGCGGCAACGCCTGCCAGCTTCAGCGCCGCCACCTGATCCTGCATCAGCGCGACGAGCGGCGACACGACAATCGCCAGCCCGCCCTTCACCAGGGCCGGCACCTGATAGCACAGCGATTTCCCCGACCCGGTCGGCATCACCGCCAGCACATGCCGCCCGGCCAGTAGCGAGTCGACGATCTCCTCCTGACCCGGCCGGAAGGTCTCGTAGCCAAAGGTGTCGCGGAGGATGGCGTGTTTGGTCAAACTGGATCACTCGTGTGCCGTAAAGAATCCAACCTATAGAGGAAACCACAATCCGATTCGGCATCCAGTTTTTTGCCCGTTTGAACGATAGTCAATTCGCCCCACACCGGGCATCAGCTGGTCAGTAGGGGCAAGATAAATGGTGAGGCGCCTTCAAAATGTTCACAACACCTCTCCCACTTCGGGAGAGGGAGGGGCCCATGCGAAGCATGGGAGGGTGAGGGGAAAGGAAGC
>JBKJQD010000182.1:0-10649 GCA_046594125.1 Aestuariivirga sp. | reverse complement strand
ATGCCAGGCGATATTGGCGGTGCGCCTGGTCTGCGCGCCGACATTATATTGCGAGAGGATGCGCCCGCTCGTTCCCGCTGATCCTGACGACCGGGCGCATCCTCTCGCAATATAATGTCGGCGCGCAGACCAGGCGCACCGCCAATATCGCCTGGCATCCGGAAGATGTTCTGGAAATCCACCCGCACGATGCCGAAGTGCGCGGCATCAGGGACGGACAAATGGTGTCGCTGGCCAGCCGCATCGGCGCCACGTCGCTGAAAGCGGTCATCTCCGAGCGCATGCCGCAGGGCGTGGTCTACACCACCTTCCATCATCCGGTGACCGGCGCCAATGTCATCACCACGGAATATTCCGATTGGGCCACCAACTGTCCAGAGTACAAGGTGACGGCGGTGCAGATTACGCTCTCCAACCAGCCGTCTGACTGGAAGAAGGAGTGGCAGGAGCGCGAGGACGAAAACAAGCGCATCGCGGTGAAGCCCCTTGTCGCGGCAGAGTAACGTCGTTCAACTCAAGCCGTCGCCGGGGGCTAACGAAACCTCGCGCCCGGCGCCTGGAATTCTGCACGGACTTTCTGGCGATTTGCCTGTCATCTGGCAGGTGCCGGAGGAAGTTCCTGTCGCCGTCCTGTTCAATTCGCAGAACTACGCGGTGATGATGGGCACACCCGCCGATCTCGAGGACTTCGCGGTTGGTTTTGCGCTGGCTGAAGGCATTATATCCAATGCGCCGGACATTGACGCGGTACTGGTGTTGCCATCGGAACAGGGCTTTGCCGTCGATCTCTCCGTTGACGAAACCAAGCTCAACCGCAACCGCATGGCCAAGCGCAGCCTCGAGGGCCGGGTGGGCTGCGGGCTTTGCGGCATCGAAGACATCAAGGATGTAATCCGCATGCCGGCAGGCCTTGCGCCGCGCGTGGCACTTTCGCCGCAGGCGGTGGCGCGGGCCTACGAGCAGCTTCCGCAACATCAGCCGATGAATGCCGTCAACCGCACGGTCCATGCCGCCGCCTGGTGTTCCGTGGACGGAGCAATTCTCCTGACGCGCGAGGATGTCGGCCGCCACAACGCGCTTGACAAGCTGATCGGTGCGCTGGCCCGCGCGGAAACCGATCTGACATCCGGCTTTGTGCTGATGTCCAGCCGTTGCAGTTTTGAACTGGTGCAGAAATGCGCCATCGCCGGCATCGGCGCGCTGGCCACGGTCTCGGCGCCCACGGCCCTTGCCCTGTCTCTCGCCAGGCAGGCGCAACTCAAACTCGCCGCACTCTCGCAACGCGGCGTCATGACATTCGACGGAGACTAGAACCTATGGAACTTCGCGACATGGTCCGCATGGCCAACCAGATCGCCGACTTCAACCGCGCTTATCCGCGTGACCACGCGGTGAAAGAAGTGGCCGACCACATCAGCCGCTTCTGGGAGCCGCGCATGCGGAAAGCCTATTTCGATCACATCACCAGGGGTGGCGAGGGTTTCGACCCGCTGGTGAAGGAGGCGGCAGCTCAGGTCCGCAAGCTGAAGCCCGAAGCCGCCTGATCACAGCTTGGCCCGGCGCTTGGCCTTGGGCAGTTTCCAGATGTGGTCGACGAGATCATCGACGCTGATGCCCTCTTCCGAATAGGCATCGTGGCTGACGCTGATGCCCGCCTCATCGACCGTCCCGGGGCGGCCGGAGACCAGCGGGTGCCACCAGGCCAGCGGCTTGCCCTCGTCGAGCAGGCGATAGGCGCAGGTGGCCGGAAGCCAGCCCAAAGACCGGACATTCTCCGGAGTGAGCGTCACGCAGTCGCTGACGCGTTTGGCGCGGTTGGCATAGTCACTGCATCGGCAGGTCTTCAGGTCGAGCAGCTTGCAGGCAGCGCGGGTATAGAGGAATTGGCCGCTGTCGTCGTCTTCCAACTTGTTGAGGCAGCAGCGGCCGCAGCCATCGCAAAGCTGTTCCCACTCCTCACGGGTCATCTCGGTCAGGGACTTGGTTTTCCAGAATGGGGCGCTGTCGGTCATGGTCCTACAGGAAGCCCGGCGCCCGGCTTCTGTCAAGCCGGAGCCGCAATTAACCTGCCCGGCAGGTGAAACTGGCAAATCCGGGAAATTCGTTCTAATTTGAATGAAATGTCACGGCTGCCGCCGTGGCGCTTTTCCGTCATATTCCCCGGCTAGCCACAATACCGAACCACGATCACTGATCAGGACCCTGCTTGTCACGTTTGCCGCCACGCAATTCGGCCGCCGGAATTCTCTGGCGCATGGACGCCGTGGTCAGTTCCAGCATCTTCGAGGTGTGGGACTGGCTGACGCGCGCCGGAAGCGCCTATTCGGCATTTCTCTACCGCTTCAAGATTCGCGGACCGAAACGGCTGGTCATCGATCTGCTCGATGACGGCGTCACCTTCGGGCTGATCTTCTGCTTTGGCCTTCTCGCCTATGCGCTGCCGCCGTTTTCGGGAACTGGCGACGTTTGGAATCGCGGCCGCGAATATGCCGTGACCTTCACTGATGCCAATGGCGAGATCATCGGGCGCCGCGGCATCCGCCAGGACGACGCCATTCCGCTCGACGAGATTCCGCCACAGCTGATCAAGGCGGTGCTGGCCACCGAGGACGCCCGCTTCTTCGAGCATTTCGGGGTGGACATCATCGGCACGCTGCGCGCCATCGTGCAGAACGCCCGGGCCAACGACGTGGTGCAGGGCGGCTCCTCGATCACCCAGCAGGTGGCCAAGAACCTGTTCCTGAGCCCGGAGCGCACCATCCGGCGCAAGGTCCACGAAGCCTTCCTGTCCTTGTGGATCGAGGCGCGGCTCAGCAAGCAGGAAATCCTCAAGCTCTATCTCGACCGGTCCTATCTGGGCGGCGGCAACTATGGCGTGGAAGCGGCGTCGCAATACTACTTTGGAAAATCGGTGCGCGACATTAACCTCTCCGAGGCGGCGATGCTGGCCGGCCTGTTCAAGGCGCCGTCCAAATATGCCCCGCACCAGAACATCGAGGCGGCGCGGACAAGGGCCAACACGGTCCTCTACCGGATGCTCGACGTGGGCTTCATCACCCAGGGCGAGTTGTTGCAGGCCAAACGCGAGCCGGCAACCGTGGTCACGCCGTCAATCATCGACAGTCCCGACTGGTTCCTCGACTGGGCCTACCGCGATACGCTGGCGGTTCTCGACCGCAAGAAAATCACCGGGCAATTCGTCCTTGAAGTGAAGACCACCATCAATATGCCGCTGCAGACCGCCTCGCAGCACATCATCAGCAATCAGATCGCGGCGAGTGGTGCCCAGTATCACATCACCCAGGGCGCATCGATCACCATGTCGCCGGATGGCGCGGTCAAGGCCATCGTCGGCGGGCGCGATTATGAAGTGAGCCAGTTCAGCCGGGCCACCGACGCCATGCGCCAGACCGGTTCGGCCTTCAAGCCCTTCGTCTATCTGGCAGCACTCCTCAACGGCTACAAGCCGAGCGATGTGCTGGTTGATGGGCCAGTGTCGGTGGGCAACTGGTCGCCGCGCAACTACAGCGGCAAATATGCCGGGCGCACCACGCTGACAAACGCCATCGCCCACTCCTATAACTCGATCCCGGTAAAGCTGATGATCGACATCGGCCGCAAGGCGATCATCGAGACGGCGCATCGAGTCGGCATCAAGGGCGAACTTGAAACCTGGGCGCCGATGGTGCTGGGCACCAGCGGCATGTCGCTGATCGACGTTACCACTGGCTATGCGACCTTCGCCAACAACGGCAAGCTCGCCGACCCATACGCGGTGCTGGAGATTCGCAAGACCAATGGCGACCTGCTCTACAGCCGTGCCGAGGATGATTATTTTCCACCGCGCCAGGTGGTGCCGGAAGAAAAGATCGCCGAATTGAATTCGATGCTGATGGCCGTGGTGAAATCGGGAACGGCGCGCAAGGCCGATCTGGGATTTGCGCCACAGGGCGGCAAGACGGGAACCACTGATGGCTATCGCAACGCCTGGTACATTGGCTTCACGGCCCACAATGTGACCGGCGTGTGGTTCGGCAATGACGACTTCACGCCGATGAATGAAGTAACCGGCGGACTGATCCCGGCGCCGACCTGGAAGGAAATCATGCTGGTGGCGGAAAGCGGTTTGAAACCCGAAGGACTGGCGGGCATTCCCTATGATGGCAGCTATGCGGTGGCCGAGGCCCAGACCGTTGACCCGGTGCCCGCAACACCCGCCACCGACGAAACCGATCAAAACCCCGTCGACAATACCCAGGTTGCGGCCCAGCCCGATGACGTCGCCCAGGTTCTCAACGGCATGTTCAACCTGTTCGACGACGGCAACAAGGCCGCGGCGCCGAAGCCCAGGAAGGTCAAGCAGCAGGCGCTGGTGCTGCCCAAAGCCAACACCACGGCGAGTGCCGAACGCAAGCGCTCCTTCTTTGACAGGATCTTTGGCGGCATCGATGACCAGCCACAACCCAAGCCGCGCAAGAAAAAGAAAAACCTGTTTGGATTTTACTGATCCCCGGACATGAAGCTATTTATCAGCGCACCCTTCTTTCTGGCTGGCGGCATCATCGCCGGGATCAGCAGCGCGTTCCTGGCAACCCAGACGTTCGGCACCACGGCGGCCATCAAGGACAGCCCCTGGGAAATGCGCGACAATTCCCCGGGATCGGCTGTCCACCCCTATACGACGGCGCATTACTTGCTGGACGGAAGGCTGCCGCCCAGTGCCGGACAATTCCTGGAACTGACCGCCGAGCATGATGCTGGCGGCAAGCCGATCAATGCCTCCTGCGATTATCTGCTGACGCTGCCCGCTGGCAAGACGCCGCGCTGGTGGAGCATCGCCGCCTTTGCCGGGCGCCTGACGGCTGACGGCAGTACCCTGATGAACCAGTCGGCGGTGGCCGAGACCGATGGCTCCTTCCGCATTGCCGTCACCCGTCACCCGCAGCCCGGCAACTGGATCAAAGCACCGGCGAGCGGGCGCTTTACCCTGCTTTACATGTCGAGCAAGAGCCAGGCCGGAACTTCAGGACGGCCAGCGACTCCGGCCCTGTTCACCATCGCAACGAGCGGGTGCTGAGATGAAGCACCTGTACTGGCTTGCCGCCGCCCTGTTTACGGCCATTGCCGCCCACGCCGCCTTCATCCTCGCCTTGCCGAGTTTTTCGCTGGACCGCACCATTTCGCGCCTGTCGGCGGATGCGGGATCGAATGCCTTCTTTATCTTGCCCCAGGACGAGCAGACGCGGCTGCTGCCAGCCTATCCGAGGGAAAGCATTGTCGGCATATGCGCCTTCGATGTTTCCAAAACCCAGGTGAGCCTGTCAGCCAATCTTCCCAACGGGTTCTGGACGCTCACCATTTATTCCGATCAGGGCGATGTAATCTATTCGGTGAACAACACTCAGGCGGGCACCAATTCCTTTACGGTCGCCCTGTCCAAGGCCCCGGATTTTCTCGAAATGCTGCAGCAGGCCACACAAAAGGAACCGATCGATACTGATACCGGCTGGACGGTGAGTTCGCCCGCCGCCCGCGGCATTGCGGTTCTGTGGTATCCAGTGGCCGAATCAGCCCAGCGCCCCGGATTGATGCGCGAGTTGTCGAAAAGCACCTGCCAGCCCGCCGCCTGAGGCTGTGGCCGTTTCACATGCCGTCGTAGTCTTCAAGCAGCTTGACCTGGGCCGATGGCCTTGCGGCGCGTAGCGGCAGGCGGTCGGCCAGGCTGAATTCCATGCGTTCCATGCGGACGCCGGGGAAAATCAGGACTTGGCCCGCCGGGGTTGTGGCCGGGGTGGCGGTCCGGCGGCGGCGGTCGAGAGGAAATTCAATCACGGCACTCATGTGCAATCTCTCTGGTCCATGGGGCTTACGGCGGAGTGCCGGGCCGATTTGGCCGAGATTAGGCGCTGCTATGGTTAATAAATTTCTAAGCCCAAAGAAAATTCAATCGCGGCTGGCTTCCAGACCGGCAGTTCCGCTGCGGTCTTCGATTTCGATCACCCAGATATCAGGGTCCGAAGCAGTCCGCCTGGCCAGCAGCGTATCGATAGTCTGCTGGTTTGCTGGATAGGGGATTTCCTCCGCCCAGCGCCGGTCGCCGGACTCGTCGAGGCCCGGGCCAGGGGCTGGGCCGAAGAGATGCAGCGTACCGTCGAGGTGGTTGACGATCACGTAGACGGCTCCGGCCTCGGCGGCCCCCTTGCGGATGACCGCGCCGTAGCAGCCCTCAGCCTGCCATCTGCGGAGAAATGCGCTCACCCAGATTTCGCTTTTCAGCCGCATCCCGGTTTACGGGGTGGTGAGTTCGGACTGGCCGCTCATCTTGGCCAGTTCGGTGAGCAGGCCATCGCTGACCTGGCCGGTTTCAGGAAGCTTCCGGTCATGCTGGAAGGCGACAATAGCCTCGCGGGTCTGGCTGGTCATTTCGCCGCTGATTTCGCCCGGACTATAGGCCAGTTCGGCCAGACCGGTCTGGACGCGGCGGACGCTGGCGCGCTGTTCGGCCTCGGGTCCGGCATCGACGCTGCCGGTGAACAGCGAGGCTTCGGCCACCTCGCGGGTATAGCGGATGTGTTCGATCAGGTCGGCGGAGGGCTCGCCATCGATCTCGAGACCGGTTGCCTTCTGGTATTCAGCAATGGCGTTGCGGGTCTTGCGGCCGAGCACTCCATCAACCAGCCCCTTGTAATAGCCCGCCGCCAGAAGCTGACGCTGGGTGTCCTCGACCACGGGGTCATATTTCAACTGGATGGTGGTGGTGGCGGCACTGCCCGCATCAACGGCAATGCGAGTGGTGGCGCCTTCGGGGATCGCCGCACTATCAGTAGCGGCGAGGGCGAAGGAGCGCTGGGCATTACCCTGGCCAAAGAAGGCATTCGAGACGACGGCAAGGCTCAAGACCGCCGTGGTCACAACGGCAAAGATCGAAGCTGGCTTGATCTTGCGGCCAGCGATATCAGGCAAAACGTACATTCAACACCCAGACTCACCAATTCTTCCGCGCAGAGTCGAGGAGGACCACGCGCCGTCCCGCCAAAATGCAACGGATACCGTTAACGGCGCCTTTCCGTGGGCCGAAACAGCAGCACTTCGCCTGCTTAACGAAGCTGAAGGAGGGCGGTTAACAGGCCATTAACGCAAAGAATACAATTTGAATAAAACAAGACTAAAACAGCTATAAAATCACCGCGTCCAGTTTTATCCAGCCGAAACGACTCTTGTGCAAGTATCCCCGCAAATAGAAAGAGGTGCGGGGATGCGTATCTTTCGAACCATATTGCTCTTGACCGGGGTGACGACGTTTATGCCGTCACCGCCCGAGAATTCGACCAGCCAGCCGGTTGCCAGCAACGCGGATCAGGCGGCGCCCGGACTCATGGCCAGCGCCACACTGGCGATTGCCGACGCCGCCGGTTTCTGCAGCCGCCAGCCCGAGGTCTGCCAGACGGCAGGCTATGTGGCGGGCAAGCTGGAGGCCAAGGCCAAGTACAGCGTGCGGCTGATCTATGAATGGGCGGCGGAATCTAGCAGCGGGCCGCAGGTTTCACCAATTCCCAACCAGGCCGACCAGACCGATCCACTGGTAACCGGCTCGACCAGGATGGCGGCTGCCGAAGTACCGCCCGCCGGTCAATCCACCCTGCGCATCGAGGATCTGATCCCCGAGTGGCGCGGCCCGGTTGGCCCCAAGAAGAAGGGTTGAGGTCCGCCCTGCCCGGCCCTATGTGAGGGCCAGAGCCATCAAGGGCAGTTTATTGGACACAGTTGCACAGCTTGTTGACGATTTTGCCGTTCTCGACGACTGGGAGGACCGCTACCGCCATGTGATCGAGCTTGGCCGCGGCCTGCCGCCGCTGGCCGAAGCCCGGCATGTTGCGGCCAACAAGGTCATGGGCTGCGCCAGCCAGGTGTGGATCATCTCGGAGACTTCCGGTCCTCAACAAAATCCTGTCCTGCATTTTACTGGCGACAGCGATGCCCTGATCGTCAAGGGCTTGATCGCCGTCGCCTTCATTATCTATTCGGACAAGCCAGCGCTGGACATCCTGGCCACCGATTCGGCGGCGATCCTGAAGCAGCTCGGCCTCAGCGAGCACCTGACGCCGCAAAGGTCCAACGGCTTTGCCTCGATGCTCGCCCGCATCCGTGCTGATGCCGCGGCGGCCCTTCAGGCATCCTCGGCAACCGGCACCTTCGGGCGGTAGTCGTCGGCTGCCCAATGCTCGATCCGGCGTCTCGTGGCGGAGGCCTGGCCCTGCAACATGCCATAATGGCGGGCGAGCGCCGTCAAGGCCAGGCCCAGCACCGCCTTGCCGCTGCGCTGCGGCAGATCGAGGAGGCGTTCGGCCTGTTCGATGCCCGCCGACAGACAGCACACCTGAACCAGGATACTGGCCAGTTCGGGACCTGTTGCATCGAGCGCCGCATGATATTTCTGGCGGGCGGCGTATGCGCCATCGGAGAGTTCGGCGGAGACGTTGCCGCCGCTGCGCCCCGCCGAGGCCATGTCCCAATTCTGGGTGACGCGCTGCTGCAACATGGAGCGCTCATAGTCGAAGCGGAGTTTTTCTCCCGCCATATACTGCTCCATGGCAATCAGCGGGCGCCCGGCCTTGTCGCGGCGGGACCGCAGCCAGGCCAGCGGACTTTCGCCATCGTTCAGGATTGGCGAGCGGGCCTCATCGCCGGGCCTGGCCGGACGATGGCCGCCAAACCCCGAAGCCCCGCCATCCTTCAGTTGCGCCGCGGCACCAGTGTCTTTCTTACGCATTGGTATTCTCCCTTCGGCATGGAGATGTACCGCAAGGGAATATCGGAATCAATACCTATTGCTAAGTTTATTTTCCCCTCACGTCGCCAGCGCCCTTGAGGCGCCCTGCTCTTCTTCCATGGCTGACAGGAAATAGTCGAGGCAGAGGATCATGCCGACGCCTTGACCATCTGGACGGCACAGTGGCAGTTTCAGCCAGTACTGGACGAGGTGTTCCTTGTTGACGCGCGGGCCGCGGACGATGCCCTGGGTGGGTTCGCCCTCCTCGATGGTGCGGCGGTAGGTGGTGAGCCAGTAATCGCGCTTGTCGCCCACGTCGAGTTCGGACACATCGAGACCGGTGATCTCGCGGTCGAAGACGTCGCGGAGCCTGGTGCCGGCCAGGCGGATGCGGCATTGGCCGCTGCCCGGCGCCACATCGATGAGGCTGATGAAGGGCAGCAGGCGCGGAATATGCGCCGGGTTGATGTCCGACCTTGCGGGCATGTTACGGCCAGAGGCCCGCTCCAGCCAATAGTCATAGAGTTGCCGCTGTTCAGGCACAACCAGTTGCGCCCTGAACGCGATGTTAACAGATCGCCCGCCCACTTTTGCCCCGCCGCTGCCCCGTGCGAATCGATGCCCCGATTTGCCCAATCGTTTATGAATCGTGAAGCACTGATGCGCAAGAGTCAGTGATGATGTTTTTCGCCGCCGCTCACTTGCCGGTGCGTTTGCCCAGTCCCATGTTCTTGGCAAGAGTCGAGCGGGCCGTCGCGTAATTCGGCGCCACCATCGGATAATCGGCGGCAAGGCCCCATTTTTCACGATACTGTTCGGGCGACAGATTATAATGGCTGTGCAGATGGCGCTTCAGCGATTTGAACTTCTTGCCGTCTTCGAGACAGATCAGATAGTCGGGGGTGATGGATTTGCGGGCGTTCACAGCGGGCTTCAGTTCTGGCGTCACGTCCTTGGCACCAAGGCCCGCGGCAATGGCTTCCAGCGAACGGTGGACGTCGGCGATGAGGCGCGGAATATCGGACGGGGCGACCACATTGTTGCCGACATAGGCCGCGACAATCTGCGCCGCCAGTTCGAGCACCTTGCCGTTGTTCTCCACCGCACCCTCCGCCAGACCCTCGCAGATCACGGCCACACTTATGGGAGAGTGCCGGTGCCAACAAGAGTTATTTGCGTGGGTTGGCGGAAGCTCGATACTCAGTTGCGCGGGGCGTAGGGGCCGGCTTTGCGGACGAACCAGTCCCAGTAGGTGAGAAGGATGCGGGCCTTGTTGAAGGACAGGCCGTCGAAAATGCTTTGCAGTTCCTCGACAACGCGCCCGGGCCGGATGACGCCGGACTCGGAGACCTGGAGTTTTTCCATCGCCTCGCTGAACTTGCCGCGCCCATAGCCCATGGCTTTGAGTAGCACTGTCAGCGGCTCGCCTTCGCGGTCGGCGAGGATGCGCGTGACGGTGTCGCGGCTGATGCCGCCGATCTCGGCAAAGCTTTGCGCCGCCTCGTCCAGCTTGAAACCGGCGGCCAGCGCAAGGGCCTGGTCGATCAGTTTGCGGTCAGGGAATTTGGTGTCATTGACCAACACTTCGCCCTCGCCGCCGCCGTGGGTGGCGAGGGTGATGCGCAGAATCTTGTTCAGGGTTTCCGAGTCGGTCAGGAAGCGCGAGAAGATGAAGCGGCGCAGTTCCTGCGGCACATACCAGAAGAGTTCGAAGGCAACCGGCGGCGGCAGGTCGGCGCGGGTCGCCAGCGGGGCCAGAAGGCCATGATGCTGGGCGGCCATGTCAGCCAGTATGTAGAATGCATCGTGCGAGAACGACGCACCGGGATTGCGGATCAGGGTCAGCATCACCGACGGATCGCCGAGCACGATCAGATGA
>JBKJQD010000066.1:0-4461 GCA_046594125.1 Aestuariivirga sp. | reverse complement strand
AGGCCAAGCCTGGCGAAGGTTCTCAGATAACTCACGAACATCTTGTTGTAGGAATGCTGCCCCGCCTATAGTTTCGATCTGACGCGCGAGGCGGGGCAGCATTCCTACAACAAGATGTTCGTGAGTTATCTGAGAACCTTCGCCAGGCTTGGCCTGAAAGCCGTGCCGATGCGGGCCGAGACCGGACCCATCGGCGGCAAGGACAGCCATGAGTTCCTGATTCTCGCCGAGACCGGCGAGAGTGGCGTCTACTTCGACCGCGATTTCTTCGACATGGACTGGTCGGCCTTTGATATCGACTATGACGATGTGGCGGCGGTGGCCAAGGTTGTCGACGACTTCACGTCCAAATATGCCGCCACCGACGAGAAGCATGATCAGGCGGAGTTCGAGAAGCGGGTTGCCGCCGGCCGGCGCCTGACCGGACGCGGCATCGAGGTTGGGCACATCTTTTTCTTCGGCTCAAAATATTCCGAGCCGATCGGTGCCGAAGTGCAGGGGCCGGACGGCAAGAAGGTTCCGGTGCAGTCGGGGTCCTATGGGATCGGCGTATCGCGCCTGGTTGGCGGCATCATCGAGGCGAGCCATGACGCGGCGGGCATCATCTGGCCGGAGCCGGTGGCGCCGTTCAGGATCGGACTGATCAATCTGAAAGCAGGCGATGCCGATACCGATGCGGCTTGCGAGAAAATCTACAAGGCGCTTTTGGCCAAAGGTATCGAGGTGCTCTATGACGACCGTGACGACCGGCCCGGCGCCAAGTTCACGGTGATGGACCTGATCGGCCTGCCGTGGCAGGTGATCATCGGCCCGCGCGGGCTTAAGGACGGCATCGCCGAAGTGAAGAACCGCAAAACGGGGGTGCGCGAGAACGTGGCGCTGGATATGATTGTGGCAAGGTTCCAGTGAACTGGCGCGTGGCTAGCCGTCTTCCCCCTCTCCACCGCGCTAGCGGGGGAGAGGGCGGGGTGAGGGGGCGGCGGCGGCATAACGTGATCTCAAAGTCTTGCGCTCGCGGCAGCCACCCCCTCACCCCAGCCCTCTCCCCCACTTCGAGTGGGAGAGGGGGAAGTTAATGCCCCCCATGCTCCCCGATACCAAACCTTTTGCCTCCTTCGAGTGGATGCTGGCGCTGCGCTATCTGCGGGCCAGGCGGCGGGAAGGATTCATTTCGGTCATTTCGCTGTTCTCGTTCCTCGGCATCCTGCTGGGCGTCGCGACGCTGATCGTCGTCATGGCGGTGCTCAACGGCTTTCGCGCTGAATTGCTCGACAAGATCCTCGGCTTTCAGGGCCACGTCAGCATCTACAGCGCCGATCTCAGTCCGATCTCCAACTATGCCGATATCGAATTGAAGGTGTCGAAAATTCCGGGCGTCACCCGCGCCGTGGCGCTGGTCGAGGGCCAGGCCATGGCCTCGTCGCTGCGCAACAATACCGGAGCGCTGGTGCGCGGCATTTCGGAAGCCGACATCGCGAAGCTGCCGAGTCTGGTCAACGGCGACCTGCGGACCGCCTTCAAGGAACCCGGTGTGCCCGATGAGAAACCGTCCTTTGCCGGCTTCGACAAGTCGGGCGGCGTGGCGGTGGGCGAGCGTCTGGCCTGGCGCCATCAGCTGGGTCTCGGTTCCAGCCTCACAATCATTTCGCCCGACGGCCCCGACACCATTGTAGGAAATACGCCGCGCATCCGCGACTATCCGGTGATGGCCATCTTCAAGGTCGGCATGTCGGACTACGACGAGAACGTCATCTACATGCCGATCACCGAGGCCCAGGATTATTTCGTGACGGACGGCAGTGTCACCCAGATCGAAGCCATGGTGGAAAACCCCGACGCCATCGACGGCATGAAAGCGGCGTTCCAGGATGCGGCGGGCATCGGCATGCAGGTACAGACCTGGAAGCAGCGCAACCTGACTTTCTTCAACGCGCTGGCCGTCGAGCGCAACGTGATGTTCCTTGTACTGACGATGATCATCCTGGTGGCGGCCCTCAACATCATTTCCGGTCTCATCATGCTGGTCAAGGACAAGAGCCACGATATCGCCATCCTGCGCACCATGGGGGCGACGCGCGGCGCCATCCAGCGGGTGTTCTTTATTACAGGTGCGGCCATCGGCCTGGCGGGAACGCTGGGCGGCTTGATCACCGGCCTGCTGATCTGCCTCAACGTCGAGCGCATCCGGCAACTGATCTCGTGGCTGTCGGGAGTCGATCCGTTCAATCCCGAACTTTATTACCTGTCGCAACTGCCCGCCAAAATGGACCCGTGGCAGACAGTGATGATCGTGCTGATGACACTGCTGCTGTCGTTTGGCGCGACGCTTTATCCATCGTGGCGGGCAGCACGTCTCGATCCGGTCGATGCCCTGAGGTATGAATGAGCGAACCCGTCGCAGCCCTTGAACTGCGTGGCGTGGCGCGGTCCTACCCGGAAGGCCATGGGCGGCTTGACGTGTTCAAGGACCTCGACCTCAAGGTCTATCCCGGCGAGATCGTGGCGCTGGTCGGCCAGTCGGGTTCGGGCAAGTCGTCTCTGCTGCATATTGCAGGCCTTCTGGAAGCAGCAACGTCTGGCGAAGTTTATATCGCCGGGCAGAAATGCAGCGCGCTGGACGATCTGGCCCGCACCCGCATCCGCCGTATCGGCATCGGCTTCGTCTACCAGTTCCATCATCTCCTGCCGGAATTCACCGCGATGGAAAACGTCATGATGCCGCAACTCATTGCCGGTGTTGCAACGGGGCCTGCTCGTGTGCGGGCGCGTGAGATTCTGGAGCGGTTGGGCCTCGGGCCAAGACTCGATCATCGCCCGGCTGAGCTTTCTGGCGGCGAGCAGCAGCGCGTCGCCATCGCCCGGGCCATTGCCAATCGTCCGTTGCTTCTGCTGGCCGACGAGCCTACTGGAAATCTCGATCCGGTGACGGCGGCCCAGGTGCATAACGAGCTGCTGCGGCTGATCCGCGAAGAGGGACTTGGCGCCCTGGTTGCCACACACAATCACGACCTCGCGGGCGGCATGACGCGCATTGCCCGGCTCGCCCAGGGACGGATTATCGAGGGATAGAATGAAGACAGTATTCTCGGCGCTGCAATTGGGCCATGCACCGGCAAAGTTTCTCAGCAAGGGCAAAATCGTCGACTACCCGGAAAGCCCCGAGCGGGCGCGCGCCCTGCTGGAGGGCGCCAGACAGGCCGGAGCGCAAATCTGCGCGGCGCGGAGATTCGACCCGCAAGCCTTCATGAGCATTCACAGCCGCCCCTATGTGTCCTTCCTGCAAGAGGCCTTCGCCGCCTGGCAGCAGCTCGAGGGTGCGGGGCCCGAACTCATGCCCAGTCTCAGGCCCTTGGTCGTGCCGCTGGTGACCAGTGAACACATCATGGCGCGGGCCGGGCGCTTCATGATGGATTTTTCCTGCGCCATCACCGCCAGGACTTGGACGTCGGTGGCGGCCTCAGCGGCGACAGCGCTGACTGCCGCCGAACTGGTCGCCAAGGGCGAACCGCTGGCCTATGCGCTGTGCCGGCCGCCGGGGCACCATGCCTATGCCAACCGGGCCGGCGGCTTCTGCTACCTCAACAACACAGCACTCGCCGCCCAGCAATTGCGCCAGACGTTCGACCGGGTGGCCATTCTCGACATCGACGTACACCACGGCAACGGCACCCAGGCCATTTTCTATCGCCGCGATGATGTGCTGACGGTGTCGATCCATGCCGATCCCGAGGTGTTCTATCCCTATTACTGGGGGGCAGCCGGGGAAAAGGGTGATGGCTCTGGCAAAGACTATAATTTGAACCTGCCTTTGCCGGTGGACAGCGGCGATGACGCCTGGCTGCGAAATCTTGAGCTGGCGCTGAAACGCATCGACGCCTACCAGCCGGGCGTCCTGGTGGTGGCGCTGGGGCTTGATGCCCATATGGCTGACCCGCTGAAGGGTGGAACCGTGACGCAGGCGGGCTTTGCCCGTATTGCTGGAGAGATTGCCGCACTCAACCTGCCGACCGTCATCGTCCAGGAAGGCGGCTATCTGACCGAGCATCTCTCGGACAATCTCGCCATGTTCCTGTCGGCCTATGCCGGCAGCCATCACGCCGCTGTGCATGAGGCAACGGAAGAAGCTGAAACCGCTCTCTGAGCGCGCTAGACTGGGCGGATGGCAGACGATTCATCCGGGCATGGTTTCCACTTCATCCATCTGCGCACGCACTCGGCCTATTCGCTGGCCGAGGGGGCGCTGCATATCAAGCAGCTGGCGGGCTTGGCCAAGGCCCAGCACATGCCAGCCCTAGCCATCACCGATACCGGCAATCTGTTTGGGGCCATGGAATTCTCCGATGCGCTGGCCGAAAAGGGCATCCAGCCGATCATCGGCTGCACGCTGAAGGTCGATCTCGCCGAGCCGCTGAAGGAGGGTGCCCTGCGGCCAGCCCATGGCTTGCGCCGCATTCCGTCGCT
>JBKJQD010000184.1:0-9652 GCA_046594125.1 Aestuariivirga sp. | reverse complement strand
CCAGGCCGGCTGGTTGCTCTACAAGTATGGCGATGCGGCACAAGCGGAAAAGGTGTTCCGAAGCCTTCTGGCGCATCCTGCCCACGCAATCGAAGCGCAGATGGCGCTGGACAGCCTTTTGCGGCATGCGGCGTCCAGGCAAGCTCCTGCCGGTGAGCTGATTTAAGTTAGTTGACTTTAATAACCGTCACAGCACGAAATCGGCGGCGGTGAGATTGTGGAGTCCGGCAAGCTTGATCATGAAATCGGCGGCACCGTCGCCCGTCACGTCACCTTCAACACAAGTCTGCGTCGCGGTCTGAAAGATGTGCAAGTAACCCGCCTTCAAGGACTGGCCGGCCGCCAGCAGATTAAAGGCCTGATCGGCACCGCCCGCGACGGCATCGATGAGATGGAGATCGATAACGTCGATGCCGTCCTGAAAATCGATGATGAGATCTTTTCCCGAGGCAGCATCGGCAAGCGAGGAAAAGACGAAATGGTCGGCCCCGGCACCGCCCCTTAACCGGTCAGTGCCGGCGCCGCCGTCCAGCGTGTCCGAGCCAGTGCCACCCGAGAGACGATCAGTTCCGCTGCAACCCAGAAGCTGGTCGTCGCCAGCCTGGCCCACAATGATGTTCGCGGCACCATTGCCGGCGATGACATTGGCCAGTGTGTTGCCGGCACCGTTGATGGCTTCGATGCCCAGCAAAGTGAGATTGGCGGAAGCACCCCTCAGAATGGTTGAGGCGTTGCTCAGGATGGTGTTGCCGTCGACGAGATCAACCTTGATGTTGCTTCCCGCCAGCGTGACCGAGGCAGCCATGGTTCCGGCAAGGCCACCGCCGGAAAATTGCACGTCGACGGCGCCGGTCACCGTGGTGCCAAGGGCATAGCCGCCTGCCGTTCCGGACGAGGTGGTGGCAACCGAAACACCGTTCTGCACGAGTTGTACGGCGCGGCCCCCGGCACCTTCGCCGATCGAATAGAAGTCGTTGCTGTCGCTGTCGGTATAAGTAACGCCGGTTATGAACAGCTTTGCTCCCGACTTGGCAAAATCCTCGGTGGTCATCAGGCTGTTATAGGCGGTGCCGCCGGTGGTGAAGGTTCCGGTCAGGCTGCCCAGCCCCACTTCGCGGAAATCACCGTTCAGAATGTTCTCGCGGTGGCCGGAACTGAGGAAGAGGTTCCGGTGATGATCGAAGATCGCCGTATTGGCGTTCATGGTGCCGGTGGTGCCCGACCAGGCGATGTTCTCGCCCCAGGTCCAGGAACCGGTAAAGGCATAACCCTCCGCTGTCATGCGGGCGCCCGGCGAGGAGGCGTTGTCGCCGGTGTGTGAAAAAGTATCGGTATCCAGCATCCACTGGCTATGGGCGGCGGCTGCGTCGTTGAGCAGGGGATTGAAGGCCAGCACCTGCTTCGGCGCGGACGTGATGGTGCCGGCCGGCAGGTCCTTGTTGAGGTCGATGCCATAGCGTTTGGCTTCACCCGCCGGATCAATTCGGGCCCGGTTGATGAGTTCAAGGAGCAATTGCTCCACTGCCGTTGCTTCAGCCATGCTTACCCCACCATTGTCTGGAGTGGGCAGTCTAGCGGCAGAAGACTTGTGCCGGCTTAAATGCGTCTATAAAATTTTAAACATGTCACTGCCGGGCAGGCGGCGCGTAGGCAGCCCCGTTGACGGTGCCCGGCCGGCCGGGCAGATGGAGCGTACTGACCCGCTCGGGTGTTTCGGCGATGACCTTGCCGCGGCGCACCACCTTCAGCCGGTTGGCCTTGAGGCGGATGGCCTCGATCGGGTCCTTCGCCTGCAATACCACGAAATCGGCGTTGCAGCCATTCTCCAGCCCGTAACCTTCAAGATGCAGGGCCCTGGCCGGATTGACCGTCACCGCATCGAAGGCCCAGCGCATGGCCTCGCGGCTGGTCATGGGGGCAACGTGTATGCCCATCGAGGCGACCTCCAGCATGCAGGCCTGGCCCAGCGGATACCACGGGTCCATCACGCAATCATGGCCGAAGGAGACATTGATGCCAGCGGCGCGCAGTTCCGGCACCCGCGTCATGCCACGGCGTTTGGGGTAAGTATCGTGACGGCCCTGCAAAGTTATATTGATCAGCGGATTGGGGGTGGCGTGCAGCCCCGCCTCGGCAATCAGCGGAATGAGCTTCGATACATAGTAGTTGTCCATCGAATGCATCGAGGTCAGATGCGATCCCACCACCCGCCCCTGAAGCCCCAGCCGCTGCGTTTCGTAAGCCAGCGCCTCGACATGGCGCGACAGGGGATCGTCGGTCTCGTCGCAGTGGATATCGACGAGCAGTCCACGCTTCTCGGCGATCTCGCAAAGTTCCTTCAGGCTGGCGGCACCATCGGCCATGCTGCGCTCGAAATGCGGAATGCCGCCCACCACATCAACACCCAGATCAAGCGCCCGCAAGAGATTCCGCCTGGCATTTTTCGAGCGGTAGAATCCGTCCTGGGGAAAGGCGACGATCTGCAGGTCGATATAGGGCGCCACGCGCTTCTTCACCTCAAGCAGCGCCTCGGCACACAGCAGCCGGTCGTCGCAGACATCGACATGGGTGCGGATGGCGAGCAGGCCCTGGGTCACCGCCAGATCGCAATAGCGCAGTGCGCGCTCAATGACTGCCTCGTGGGTCAGCAGCGGCTTCAACTCGCCCCACAAGGCGATGCCTTCGAGAAGCGTGCCCGACATGTTGAGGCGTGGCAGGCCGAGCGACAGGGTGGCATCCATATGAAAATGTGAATCGATGAACGGCGGCGACACCAGATAGCCCCCGGCATCGATGGTCTGGCGCGCTTCAGCAGAGATATCAGGCCCGGCCTCGACAATCCGCCCGTCTTGGCAGGCGATGTCGTAACCAGTCCTGCCATCCGGCAGCGTGGCATTGCGCAATAGAAGATCGATCATGTGGCTTCCGAACGCTCCTAAACCAAAATAAAGTCAAGCTGGTCGAAGGCGATCAACCCGGTGAACTGCACGTCCATGTCGGCGCGGAGTTGCCATCGGTGTCGACGGACAGGATGGCATTGGTGAAATCGACGGTCCCGGCATCGGTGAAGACGGTGGCTGAAAAATTGGCCGTGAAGGCCAGCGAAAGGGTGTTGGACATGCGCGATGTTCCTGCTGAATAGCCAAGCCCTGCCTGCCGCGCCAAGCACGGCAGTCCCTGGCCCAGCGCCAAAACCCCACGAGCCTGAAGACTAACCCGCACACCGGCCGGCCGTCAACAGGGCGCAAGTCCACCAGGTACAGGCGGTGACCGCCGGGTGAGACAAATACTTGCGTGGGCTGGCGGCAGGCGCTATGCAAGCGGCACGGAGTGGGGCTTACCAGTATTGGTTTGCGGCGGGAGTGTTCATGTTCGATCAGAGGCCACATCCCGGGGCGCTTGACCCTGAGGGCACACAACGCCATTTTCTCCTTCTGCAGGGCCCCTGCGGCCGGTTTTACCATCACCTGCAAAAATCTCTTGAAGCCCAGGGCCATCGCTGCACCAGGGTTGCCATCAATGGTGGCGATTTACTGAGCGGGCTGTTCCGGCGGATCATCGCCTATCGCCAGTCATTTGCCGACTGGGGGCCGTGGCTTGCGGATCTGGCGGGGCGCGAAAAGGTCACCGATGTCATTTGCTATGGCGATTGCAGGCCCTATCACCGCGCCGCCATTGCCGCATTGCAGCCGCTGGGTATTAGCGTCCATGTGCTCGAAGAGGGCTATCTCCGCCCCAACTGGATTACCTGCGAAACCGGTGGTGTAAACGGCAATTCCGATCTGACCCGCATCAACCTCGACCGCATCGATGCGGCGCGCCTCAACGCGCCGGGCAGCGGCCATGAGGTCGAACTGAAGGGCAGCCAGGGGCACTACATGTTCTCGGGCTTCGCGCATTATTTCTGGACCTTCATGCTGACGCCGGTCTTCCCGCGCTACATCTCGCACCGCGATCTCGACATCGTCGGCGAGGCGGCCCTGTGGGTCGAGCGCTTCCTGTCATGGCCGCTGCGCAAGAGCCGCACGCAGCGGGCGCTGAAGGCCATAGCCCGCTTGGGCCAGCCCATGCATCTGGTGCTGCTGCAGCTCAATGGCGATTCGCAGCTGCGCGAACATAGCTCGTTCAATTCGGTGCGGCACTTCGTCGAATACTGCATCGCCGAGTTCGCTGCCAGCGGTGTGGCCGACACCGTTCTGGTGTTCAAGAATCATCCCCTCGACAATGGTGTCATTAATCTGGCGCGTGTCATCCGCGAGGAGGCCGAAAAGCACAAGCTCGGCCAGCGGGTGTTCTTCATCGACACCGGCAAGCTGGTGCCGCTGCTGGAGACCGCCCTGTCGGTGACCGCCATCAATTCCACCGCGGTACACCAGTCGCTGCTGCGCGGCATTCCCACCATGGTGCTCGGCAAGGCGGTGTTCAACCATCCGCAGATCGTGCCGCGCATGCGGCTGTGCGATTTCTTCCGGGTGCGTCCGCACAAGGGCTCCGACAGCTACCGCAAGCTGGTCAGCCTGATGCGCCGGACCTGCCAGTTCAACGGCGGCTTCTACAACGCCCAGGGCCGCCAGGCGCTGCTGCCGGTCCTCACATCGGCGCTGACCAGCGGTACGCCGCAGCCCGCGGCCTTCGAACTGCCGTCCGCTGCGGAGAAACCGGCCCGCAAGGTGTCGTGACCGGACAGGCCGTCCACATCTTCTCGTCCGGTCTCTGGGAGCTGCGCGGCGAAGTGGCCGCCATGAGCGGTCTCGAGCCGCAAAGATGCTGGCTCGCCGCACCGCGCCACGGCAGCATCGCCGGCTGGGGGCACAAGCCGACGGCTGATCGCGCCCGCGCCGCCGCTGCGCGCCACGGCCTGCCATACCTGGCATTTGAGGACGGCTTCCTGCGTTCGCTGAAGCCCGGACGCCAGCAGCGCCCGGCCAGCATGGTGATCGACCGCAGCGGCATCTACTACGACGCAAGCCAGCCCAGCGATCTCGAAACGCTGCTTGAAACCGCCGAATTCTCCGCCGCCGAATGCGATGCGGCCAAAACCATCACCACTGAAATCGTCCGCCGCCGCCTGTCCAAATACAACCATGGCGCCAGTGCGATTGACGATATCGGGCTGGCGGAGGGCAAGCCGCTTGTCCTGCTGATCGACCAGACCTGGGGCGATGCCTCGGTGGCCGGAGGTCTTGCCGATGCCGATACATTCTCGCGCATGGCGCAAGCGGCGGTTGCCGAAAATCCCGGCGCCACCATTGCCGCCAAGCTCCATCCGGAAGTGATCGCCGGAGGGAAGCGCGGCTATCTTGCCGATACCGCCCGGCACCTGGGGCTAAGACTGATCTCCGCCGACGTCTCGCCCTGGGCGCTGATCGGGCTTTCACCCCACGTCTACACCGTGTCGAGCCAGTTCGGTTTCGAAGCGCTGCTTGGCGGCTGCCGTGTCACCTGCTTCGGCATGCCCTTCTATGCCGGATGGGGGCTGACCGCCGATCGCATGGCCGTGGCGCGCCGCACCAGGAGGCGCTCCATCGCCGAACTCGCGGCGGCGGTGTACCTGCGTTACAGCCGGTATTTCGACGTCTGGCGGCGCACGCCTGTTGATGCCCTGACCGCCATCGGCCAGCTCGATTTCCAGCGCCGCCATTATCTCGGCAACGCCCAGGCGACCGTTTGCTATCGCATCTCACCCTGGAAGCGGGCCGCCGTCACCGCCATGCTCGATGGTCCCCAGGGTCCGCCGCGTTTCACCCGCAATCTTGCTCAGGCCATCGAACTGGCCAAAGCAAACAAGGGCCGCGTTGCCGCCTGGGGTCTTGCGGCGCAACGCATCCGCGAAACGCGTGGCATCGAATGTCTGGCGGTCGAGGACGGCTTCCTGCGCTCGGCGGGACTGGGTGCCGCCTTCGTGGCGCCGCTATCGCTGGTGTTCGACACGCGCGGCATCTACTACGATCCGCGCCGTCCTTCCGATATCGAGCACCTGCTGGCCACCGCCGTCATCACCTCCGGGGACCGCGCGCAGGCCGAGATACTTCGTACACGGATCATTTCGGAAAAGGTGACCAAGTATAATCTTGGCGGCGCCTCCGAAATCCCGCCCCTGCCGCCGGACCGGGCCATCGTTCTGGTGCCCGGACAAGTGGCCGACGATGCCGCGGTGCTGAGCGGTGCCGGATTTGGCGGCGGCAGGCGCAACGTCAACGTCGTGCTACTGGCCGAAGTGCGGCGGGGCCATCCGGCGGCATTTGTCATATTTAAGCCACACCCCGATGTTGAGAACCTTGGCCGCAGGGGCAGGCTCAGCGCCGTACAGGAACTTCGCGATGCCGACTGTGTCATCCGCAACATTTCACTTGAGGTCTTGCTTCCGCTGGTCAGCCACGTTGAAACCTATTCGTCCCTTGCCGGCTTTGAAGCCCTGCTGCGCGGTGTTCCGGTGACGGTGCACGGCTTGCCATTCTACGCCGGCTGGGGCCTGACGCGTGATCTTCAGGAGAGCCCGCGCCGCGGCCGCCAAATCACGCTTGATGACCTGTTGGCCGTAGCCCTGATGCAGTATCCGCGCTATTGGGATCCGGTCAGCGGGCTGGCGTGTCCGCCCGATGTGGTCCTCGACCGTTTGAAGTCCCAGCGCCTGCAGCCGGATGGGCCGCGCAAAAGACTGGGGCGGATGGCTGGCCGGACGGTTATTCTCTGCCGCCGCGCCGCGGCCTATATCGAGCGCTTTCGGAGCCCTGAGGCTTGGGACAGAACATGACCGAGACAACCATGCGCGATGCTGTGTCGCGCTTTTTCTATGAGATGCGCGAAGGCGGCAGGCGCCAGGGCAACGTACTCTTCGCGCTGATCTTCAAGGAGCTGAAGTCGCGCGAGGGCAATGACTACCGCTTCGGCCTCTATAGCTTGCTGGTCATCCTGCTTGAGCCGGCCTTGGGCGTGGCGGTGATCACCACCTTCTGGTATCTGTTTCGCCGCCAGGAAATTCTCGGCATCAACATCGCCCTTTTCGTCGCCGTGTCCTATACGCCGTTCGGCATCATCCGGCGGTCGCTGTCGTCGATCCCGCGGGCGCTGCGCGGCAACCAGAGCTTCTATGCGTTCCAGCAGGTGAAGCCCTTCGATGCGATCACCGCGCAATTCATCATCGAGATGGTCCTGACGCTGAGCGGCGGATTGATCATGATGTTCTGCCTGTGGTGGTTTCTGGATCTCTCGATGAAGAGCGATCATATCTTACAGTTCCTCGGCATCCTGGCGATGATGGTGGTTGCCGGCTTCGGCATCAGTCTTTTCTTCGGCGTCTATGGCACGCTGTTTCCGCTGATCAGCCGCGTGGTCCGCATGATGAGCATGGGGCTGCTGATGGTCTGCGCGGTGATCCACCCGCTGGCCGAGTTGCCGAGCAAAACCAGCTATATCCTGAGCTGGAACCCGGTTGCCAACATGGAGGAGTATCTCCGCCTCTACGGCCTGGGTATCAAGCCCGACAGCAACGTGTCGCTCAACTATGCGATGGGCTTCACCCTGACCATCCTGTTCCTCGGCTTCACCGGCTACTATGCCAACCGGCGCAAGGTCCTGGAACGATGATCGAACTCATCAACGTCTCGAAATACTACATCACCGACTTCGGCAAGCACTATGTCTTCCGTAATGTCTCACTGCGCCTGCCGCCCGACATTAACGTGGCGGTCATTGGCCCCAATGGCGCCGGCAAGTCGACGTTCCTGCGCTTGCTCGGCGGCTCCGACATTCCGAGCGAAGGCCGCATCCTGAAGACCGGCCGCATCTCGCCGCCGGTCGGCCTGACGCCAGGCCTGCAGCAGTCCATGACCGGCAGCGAGAATACCCGTTTCGCCGGCCGCATCTACGGCATGGGCCGCGAAGCGATCAACGAGAACATCAAGAAAGTCCAGGAACTGAGCCAGATCGGCAAATTCTTCGACATGCCGGTGCGCACTTATTCAGCCGGTATGCGCCAGCGCGTGGCCTTCGCGATTTCGATGTCCATGGACTATGACTACTATCTCTTCGACGAAGTGGGGGCGGGCGGCGACGCATCCTTCCGGCAGAACGCCAAGAAGATGGTGGAAGAGCGCCTGGCAAAGTCGAGGTTCATCATCGCCTCGCACCGCCTTGAGGACATGGTCGATATGTGCCAGGCCGGCATCCTCATCAAGGATGGCGAGCTGACATACTTCGACGACATCCGCGATGCGCTGGCCGCCTACAAGCTCGACCTCCCCGATGGTGATGAGGAAAATGTGCCTAAACCCCGGCGTAAAAAGCGCCAGGCCCGCGCGGCGCCGGAAGTCATTGGCGGCGAAGACCCGTCCGGAGAATCAGACGCCGCCGCCGTACCGGCCATGACCCTGTCGCCCGAGGAAAAGGCGGCCATCAGACTGGAACGCCGCCGCCAGAACCGGGCGCTCAAGGCAGCAGCCAAATTGGCGGCGGACGCGCCAAAACCCGCCGTCGAGCCGCCGCCGGTTGCGATGCCGGTGCATGAGATTGCAGCGCCGCCACCACCAGCAATTCGCAAGCCGCTTGACGAGTTGCGCGCCCTGCTGGCCAAGCCCTTGCCGGGGGTGGTTACCACTCCGCCGCCGCCGGGAACCTTGCCCATTGTCAAGCGCATCCCGCCAACGCAACTGGCCGCTGTGGCCCCGCCTGCCGGGATAGTCTTGACGCCTGCGACGGCCGCGGAAAGCCCGGCCCCGGTTGCACCAGGCGTCACGGAGGAGGAGCCGCCCAAGCCGAACACAGCGCTGACCGCCACGGGCCGCGCCAGTCTCGCCCAGGCCATCGCCGCCAACAAAGCCGCCCGCGCCATGCGCATGCTGCTGCGCGTGCTGGACATCGATATTGCTGGCAAGGACGCGGTGGCTCGTACCACCCAGTTCCATGAGTCGGCCGCCCGCGCCCAGGCCCAGGCTGCCGACGCAGCGGCACTGGCGCGTGGCGCAGTCGAGGCGCTGGCACCTGTTGAAGTGGAACCAAAGACCCGACGCCGACGCGCTGCCGCGAAAAGCGAAACAGAGCCCGCTCCGTCCACACCCCACGACCGCCGCAAGCGCCAGCAGCGCCGCCGTCAACGCCGCCGTCAGCGCCGCCAGGACCAGCTCGCAGCTACCCCTTGAACCCCCGGATTTGAGAATTCACAAATTCAATTTCAGAACCGTGTTCTTGCGCACATGCTTCGTGCGGCCGGGTAGTGGGTCAGTCTGAAATTCTCAGATGATAGCGCCGGGCGGAGGCTTTATCGCTGGCCACCATTCCGCAATGGTCGCGCAAGATGATTCCACTTGATTAAACCTATGCTTTGCGTTGCCTGGGCCATGTGAACCACTGCCGAATAGGCATCAATAGTCACACAGAGTTTGCCTTCTGGGATTTGGCTCTTATCAGTGTTCGAAAGCAGCAGGTATCCGAGAAGAATGGCGGACTGCCAAGCTCCAACTTGTGGGGAAAGCGCCTTACCCTTTTGATAGCGCAGCATACCGGCCCCGATCCGGATTTCATTCGTCTTTGTCAGCCTTTGAAACCGGAAATGGAATTCTGGGCTGAGTTTAACCCCGTTCAAATGAATTGCTGACGGCGCTCCGGGGGCTAAGGGCCCGTGAGGAAATAGCTGAATCGGTCTTGATTGAAAAGC
>JBKJQD010000056.1:0-2741 GCA_046594125.1 Aestuariivirga sp. | reverse complement strand
TTGCTGGGGTTGCGCTGGCGGGTGACGCCCAGGGTGTCGCTGTTCATCAAGGCGCCCATGGACAGGATATTCCCGCTGCTCGATTTCCGCGAGGGCGAGGAGCAGCGCTGGCAGCGCACCAGGGTCAAGTGCGAACTGATCGACGCGGCCAGCCAGACCTATCGCCTGACCTTCAATACGGCGCTGTCGACGGGTGCGGTGCAGACCTCGAGTGCCGAATTCCGCATGGAGCAGCGGGTGCCGCCGCGATTGCTCGACATCCGCCGCGCCGGGCTTGAGGGCCAATCGCTCAACAACCAGTTGCTGCGGATGCTCGGCGAACTGGCGCCGGAAGGGAGCGGCACAAGGCTGCGGCTTACCTATGAATGGGGGCCTCGTCCCTTGCTGGCCCAGCTTCTGGCGCGGGCTGATCTGTGGGGCAGCGCCTTCCGGCTCAAGGGGGTGGCGGAAACCGGTGTCCCCGATTATCGCAGCGATCACCTGATCTCGGCGGGTGTTGCCATCGGCACCGGGATCATCACGCTGTGGACCTTTGCCTATGCCTTCGGCTGGATCATTGCCTTCCTGCTGCTGGCGGCGCTGCTGATCCATGAATTCGGGCACCTGCTGGCCTACCGGCTGATCGGCCAGCCGTGGGGCCGGCTGGTGTTCCTGCCCTTCCTCGGCGCCATCGCCCTGCCGCGGCTGGGCTTCACCACCCAGGGGCAGAGCGTCTTCGCGGCCATCATGGGGCCGGGCTTCAGCGTCATCGTGCCGTTGCTCGCGGCACTTTACATTTACGTGTGGCCAAGCGGGTTCTGGCACGACATCGCGGTGAGTGCCGGGCTGGTGGGAGCCGGCCTCAACCTGTTCAACCTGCTGCCTGTCGAACCGCTCGATGGCGGCGTGATCTTGCGTTCGGTTTTGGCGCGGCTGATGGGCAGCTGGGCGCGCTTCGGGCTGATCGCCGTGGGTCTCACCATCATCGCGGCGGGCTGGTATTCGCAACAGGTGCTGCTGCTGATCTTCGGCGGGCTGGCCGTGGTGGCCAATCTCCGCAGCCGCCAGATCGACACCGGGCTGGAGCGGCTCAGCCAGTTGCAGGTGGTGATTTCGGCTTTCGGATTCGTGTCGGTGGCGGCGGCTTATGCGGTGCTCATCCGGCATTTCCTGGCGCAAATCCCTTGATCGCATGACGTCCCTGATCACATGGCGGCGATGATGGCGCGATACCGCGAGCGCCTGGCCGATCAAGCCTTGCGCCCCGATGCCGCCCAGGAACTGGTGGCCTTGCGGCTGGAGCGGCTGGCCGAGGAACTAGCCGTCGCGCCCGCCAATGGTCTGCTGGCGCGTTTCCGCAAACCTGCCGCCGTCAAGGGGCTTTACATCCATGGCGATGTGGGCTGCGGCAAGACCATGCTGATGGACCTGTTCTTTGCCGATGCCGCCGTTGTCCCCAAGCGCCGCGTCCACTTCCATGCCTTCATGCAGGACGTCCATGCGCGGCTGCATCCGGCGCGTCAGCAGCAGCAGGATGCCATGGCACCGGTGGCCCTGGCCATTGCCGCCGAAGCGAGGCTCCTGTGCCTCGACGAGATGCAGATCAGCGACATCGCCGATGCGATGATCGTCGGGCGGCTGTTCGAGGGGCTCTTGGCGGCGGGAACGGTGATCGTCACAACCTCGAACCTGGCGCCGGACCAGCTTTATCGCGATGGCCTGAACCGGCAATTGTTCCTGCCATTCATCAGGCTGATCGAGGACAGGCTGGAGGTTGTGGCACTCGACGGCACCACTGATTACCGGCTGGGGCGCGTCAAGGCCCATGAAACCTTCCTGACGCCACTGGGGGTGCAATCCGATGCCAAGCTGCAAGACCTGTGGCGGCGCCTCACCGATACGGAGCGGGGCGATCCGGTGGACATCGATGTGCTGGGGCGCAAGCTGCATGTGCCGCAGGCGGCGCGGGGCTGCGCCCGCTTCGCCTTCGCCGATCTCTGCGAGAAACCGCTGGGGCCGCCGGACTATCTGGCGCTGGCACGGAGTTTCCGGGTGATCTTCATCGACGACATCCCGGTACTGGGGCCCGAGCGGCGCAATGAAGCCAAACGCTTCGTGCTGCTCATCGACACGCTCTATGACGCGGGTGTGCGGCTGGCCATCACCTCGGCGGCCCCTCCGGAAGGCATCTATCCGGCTGGTGATCACCGCTTCGAATTTGGCCGGACTGTATCGCGGTTGAAGGAGATGCAGGCGGCTTCCTGGTGGGGGAAGAAAATCGCCGAAACTTGACGAATTGGTCAAGTTCATACGTCGAATTGACTAGTCGGGCGTCTTGAAGGTGGTAATCAGGGGGTCTACAAAAAACGCCGTTGTTGCGGTGCGAAACGGCGCCTTGGCTTGCGTCAGAAGGAATCCCACACATGGCTCGTAAGAAAATCGCGTTGATCGGCGGCGGCATGATCGGCGGTACCCTGGCCCATCTGGCGGCGCTGAAGGAACTGGGCGATATCGTCGTTTTCGACATTGCGGAAGGCCTGCCGCAGGGCAAGACCCTCGATCTGGCGCAGTCCGGCCCCGTTGAAGGTTTCGATGTGAAACTCTCGGGCGCCAATTCCTATGAAGCGATTGCCGGGGCCGATGTCTGTATCGTCACCGCCGGCGTTCCGCGCAAACCCGGCATGAGCCGCGACGACCTGCTCGGCATCAACCTCAAGGTCATGGCCTCGGTGGGGGCTGGCATCAAGGCCCATGCGCCCAAT
>JBKJQD010000471.1:0-4264 GCA_046594125.1 Aestuariivirga sp. | reverse complement strand
CAGCCGCGAGGCCGCCGCGGCCATCGTTCAGTACGCGGAAGAAAACGGCTACGACCACATCGTGGTCGGCACCGGCGACAAACGTGGCGTATCGCGCCTCGTGCTGGGATCGGTGGCCGCCGACGTCGCGGGCCGGGCCCATTGCACGGTGACCGTCGCACGCTGACTGGCGATCAGTAGGCGTTCTGGCTGGAGAGCAGGGCGAACGGCGTTCTGGCGATGATCAGCAGATCAAAGCCCAGCGACCATCTGTCGATATAGTCGAGATCGTATTTCACGCGCTGCTCAAGCTTCTCGTGCGTATCGGTCTCGCCGCGCCAGCCGTTCACCTGGGCCCAGCCGGTAATCCCCGGCTTTACCCGGTGCCGCGCGAAATAACCGTCAACGACCTTCTCGTAGAGGGCCTCGGCGGCCTTGGCCTGTGTGGCATGGGGCCGAGGGCCCACCAGCGACAGTTGCCCGGTCAGCACGTTGAACAGTTGCGGCAACTCATCGAGCGAGGTCTTGCGGATGAAGCGCCCGACGCGGGTGACGCGTGGATCGCCGCGGGTCACCAGCTTGCTGGCATTGTGGTCGGCAAGATCGGTATACATCGAGCGGAATTTGAAAATTTCGATCAGCTCGTTGTTGAAGCCATAGCGCTTCTGGCGGAAAATCACCGGCCCCTTGCTCTCAAGCTTTACCGCCACGGCCACCGCCAGCATGACCGGCGCCAGCAACACGATGGCGATCACCGCGAGGAGGCGGTCCATGGCGTCCTTCAGAAACAGGCTCCAGCCCTTGAGCGGCCGGTCGAACACCGAAAGCAGCGGCAGCTTTCCCAGGTAAGTATAAGCCCGCGGATTGAGTTTGAGGCCGGAAGACTGGCCGCTGATCCGGATGTCGACGGGAAGCTCCCACAGGCGCTTGAGGATGGTCAGCAGCCGCGTCTCGGCCGACAGCGGAATGGCCACGGCAATAAGATCGACGCGATGGCTGCGGGCATAGACTGCGAGATCCTCGATCTTGCCGATCTTGTGGTAGCTGCGCACCGCCTGCGGACTGCGGGAATCGAGCCGGTCGTCAAAGAGCCCTACGACCTCGACATCGGCGGCACTCGAGGATTCCAGAAGATTGAGGGCCTCCTCGGCCACCTTGCCGCCGCCAACGATAGCGACGCGCTTGCGGAAACGCCCGCTTTTGGCACGAGGGTTTGCCCACAGCGAGACGGCGCAACGGGTCAACCCGAAATAACCAGGCAAGGCCAGCATCCACAGGGACAACCAGCCGTGGTTCAGCGGCAAGAGAAGCCGGTCGGTGAGTTCATAAAGAATCACGCCGATGAAAAAGCAGATGGCAGTGGCCCGCGCTGCCGTCCACAAGCCCTCGGTCAAGGCGTGGACGTCATAGAGGCCCATGGCGCGCATGGCAAAGATTGCCACAAGAGCCAGTTCGGCCGCCAAAAATCCGATGACCTGCACCGCGCCCGCGAGGCCCGGCGGCTGCAAACTCAGAAGTGAAATGAAGATCGAGGTTGCAAAAATGAAACCAAGGTCGATGAACTTGATGATCCGCTGTACCACTTCACGGTCAACGTAGCGGTTCGCCTGTCCGATTGCCTGCACGCCCATCACCCACACAATCCCGCACCCACATGCCAGTCCATAGGATGAAGTTCTGAACGACTGGTCAAATCCGCTGCTTGCATATGCCGGGACGGTTTAAAATTCCTTGCCGGGGCGCTATAGCCTTGGCCGGTCCGAAGGGAGTTGAATGAGACACATGACAACGAGTGGACCACGCCACATGCTGCGCCAGCTTTTTGATGCCGCCGTGGCTGCGGCCAGTCCGGCGGGTGCAATCCCCGCCAACTTGCCGCCGCCGCCGCGCGGACGCACCGTGGTGATTGGCGCCGGCAAGGCCGCAATCGCCATGGCGGCTGCCTTCGAAAACAACTGGGCCGGACCGCTGGAAGGTTTCGTCACCGCCCCGCACGGCTATCCCCATGACCTCCGCCGCATCGCCGTCATGTATGGCGGTCATCCGGTTCCCGATGCGGGAAGCCTTGCGGCAGCCGACCGCGCCTTGGCGCTCGCGGCAACGCTTGGACCCGATGACCTGCTTGTCGCTCTCATCTCGGGTGGTGGTTCCGCACTTATGTCGAAACCGGCACCGGGCATCGCCATGGCGGAAAAGCTGGCGCTGTTGAAGACGCTGCTGAGATGCGGCGCCGATATCGGCGAACTGAATTGCGTGCGAAAACACACGTCGGCGGTGAAGGGCGGCAGGCTGGCCCAGGCGGCCGGCAAGGCCAGCATCCACACGCTGGTGATTTCCGATGTGCCGGGCGATGATCCCTCGGTGATCGCCTCCGGCCCGACGGTGGCCGATACGACGCTGAACCGCGATGCGCTCGGCGTCCTCAAGCGCTACCGGATCGATGTGCCGCCATCGATCCAAATAGCGCTGGAAAAACCCGATGCGCCGCCCATGGTGCTCAATGCCGGCAATGCAACGAGGGTGATCGTCTCGCCGCGCAATTCCTTCCTGGCGGCGCGGGCATCGGCGCAAGCCATGGGCCTGAACGTGCTCTATCTCGGTGACCGGATCGAGGCGGAATCGCGTGACGTGGCGCGAGTTCATGCGGCAATGGCGCTCGAAGCGGCCCAAAACCGCGAATTGGTGAAACCGCCTTGTGTCATTCTTTCCGGCGGCGAAACCAGTGTCACCGTGCGCGGCAAGGGCCGTGGCGGGCGCAATGCCGAATTCGCCTTGGCGCTGGCCATCGCACTCGCTGGCGAAGGCCAAATCCACGCGCTTGCCGCCGATACCGACGGCGTCGACGGCATGGAACCCGTCGCCGGCGCCATGATTGATCCAACCACGCTCGACCGCGCCCGGGCCATGGGCCTTGATCCCGTTGCCTGCCTCGAAAACAACGACGCCCACAGCTTTTTCGAGGCGCTGGGTGATCAGTTGATCACCGGGCCTACTCACACCAATGTCAATGACTTCCGGGCCATCCTCATCACCTGACGGGGGGGCGACGGAACAGGAATTTGGTATAAATCTGTTTTTTGGAACATGAGAACCGTGTTAGCTTTTAGCCGAGGGAAAAATTTGCGATCATGGGCCGCTTGACGACGCATGTGCTGGATACCGCGACGGGCAACCCCGCCGGCGGTCTGAAGATCGAGCTTTATCTGCTCGATGGCGGCATCGTACATTTGAAAACCATCGTGACCAATGCCGACGGCCGCGGCGACGGGCCGCTGCTGGAAGGCGCGGCTTTCATGCGTGGCCACTATGAATTGCGCTTCCACGCTGGCGACTATCTGCGCAAGTCAGGCAGCACTCTGCCCGATCCCGCCTTTCTCGACATCATTCCGATTCGGTTTGGCATTGCTGATGCCAGCCAGCATTTCCATGTGCCGCTGCTGCTCCAGCCCTATGGCTATTCGACCTATCGTGGGAGCTGAGAGATGACCCAGCACCGCGCCATCCGCTTTCTCCGCAAGGGACAGGTGGTCGAACTGACCAGCCTGCCACCCACCCAGACCGTGCTTGACTACCTGCGGCTTGTCGAAAAATCGCGCGGCACCAAGGAAGGCTGCAACGAGGGCGATTGCGGCGCCTGTACTGTGGCGCTTGGCCGCCTGCGCGCTGGCCAGGTGATCTACGAACCGGTGAACGCCTGCATACTTCTGGTGGCGCAACTCGACGGCCGGGAACTCGTCACCGTCGATGATCTCGCCAGCGAAGGTGTCCTCCATCCGGTGCAACAGGCCATGGTCGAGACCCACGGCTCGCAATGCGGCTTCTGCACACCGGGCTTCATCATGGCGTTGTTCACGCTCTATCATGCGGGGGTTAAGCCGACGCGCCAGCAGATCGTCGACCGCATCGCGGGTAACCTCTGCCGCTGCACCGGTTACCGGCCCATCGTCGACGCCGCCATGCAATCCTGCACCGGCCAGGCGCTTGATCAGTGGGCGGAAAATGCCGGCGTCACCGCCGCAAAATTGCACAGCCTGCGTGATGGAGCAGATGTCTTCGTCGGGACACCTGAAAGCTTCATCGCGCGTCCGGCAAGCTCCGGCAGTCTGACGCAGCTCGCCGCCGCCAATCCCGGCGCCACCATTGTCGCTGGTGCCACCGATGTCGGCTTGTGGATCACCAAGCAGATGCGCGATCTGCCGCGGATCATCCTGATCGACGGTGTGGCGGCGTTGCACGAAATCGTCGAGACTGACAATCACATCAGCCTCGGCGCGGCGGTCACCTA
>JBKJQD010000386.1:0-6797 GCA_046594125.1 Aestuariivirga sp. | reverse complement strand
CATCGACCGCCGTGTAGTTGACAACGTCCGTCACGCCCGTGTCCGTGTCGATTTCCACTTCGCAGATGTGGACACCGGCCGGGAACACGAAGTTGGTCGGATCGTGGAAGGCGCTTTCCTTCAGACCCGGCTCGATCTCGTCCGAGTTGAACTTGTGCGCCACGTAGGCCGAGAGCGCCACTTCGCCGAATGCCATTTTCTTGTCGGTGCCCTTCACCGTGAAGCTGCCATTCTTGAACTCGATGTCGTCGGTCGAGGCTTCCATCACCGCGGCGGCAACGCGCTTCGCCTTGGCCTCGATCTTGTCGAGGGCCTTGGAGATGGCGGTCATGCCGACAGCACCGGAGCGCGAACCATAGGTGCCCATGCCGAACTGCACCTTGTCGGTGTCGCCATGGACGATCGCCACATTGTTGATGTCGATGCCGAGACGATCCGACACGAGCTGCGCGAAGGTTGTTTCATGGCCTTGGCCGTGGCTGTGGGAGCCGGTCAAGACCTCCACGGAACCCACCGGGTTGACGCGCACTTCGGCTGACTCCCAAAGTCCGACACCGGCCCCGAGCGATCCGACAGCCGCCGAAGGTGCAATGCCGCAGGCTTCGATATAGGCCGAGAAGCCGATGCCGCGCAGCTTGCCCTGCTTGGCGGAAGCCGCCTTGCGGGCACCGAAGCCCTTGTAGTCGGCCATCTCGAGGGCCTTGTCGAGGGAGGCGGCATAATCGCCCGCGTCGTAGCACATGATGACCGGCGTCTGGTGCGGGAACTGGGTGACGAAGTTCTTGCGGCGGAATTCCGCCGGGTCGATCTTCAGTTCGCGCGCCGCCGTTTCGACGATGCGCTCCACCACATAGGTGGCTTCTGGCCGTCCAGCACCACGATAGGCATCGACCGGCGCGGTGTTGGTATAGACCGTATCGACTTCCGCATAGATGTTCGGGATGTTGTACTGGCCCGACAGCAGCGTCGCATAGAGATAGGTCGGAACGCAGGACGCAAAAGTCGAGAGATAGGCGCCCATCGCCGCCGTGGTGTGAACCTTCATGCCGGTGATGATGCCATCGGCGTTGGTAGCCAGTTCGGCATGGGTGACATGGTCGCGGCCATGGGCATCCGACAGGAAGCTTTCGCTGCGTTCCGCCGTCCACTTGATGGGCCGTCCGCCGATACGCTTCGAGGCCCAGACGCAGACCACTTCCTCGGCATAGATGAAGATCTTGGAGCCGAAGCCGCCGCCCACGTCAGGCGCAATGACGCGCAGCTTGTGCTCGGGCGCCAGGCCGTGGAAGGCGGAGATCACCAGACGCGCCACATGCGGATTTTGGCTCGTCGTATAGAGCGTGTAGTGGTCCGAGCCCGTGTCGTAATAGCCGATGGCGGCGCGCGGCTCCATGGCGTTGGGGATCAGCCGGTTGTTGACCAGATCGAGCTTGGTCACATGGGCGGCGGATTTGAAGGCGGCGTCGGTCGCCGCTTCATCGCCGATCGACCAGTTGAACACCCGGTTGTCGGAGGCTACTTCGTGAACCTGGGCCTTCGACGTCATGGCCTCGGCGGCATCCACCACATGCGGCAGAATTCCGTAGGCCACGTTGATGGCGGCGGCGGCAGCCTTCGCCTGTTCCTTGGTTTCGGCAACCACCACGGCCACATGGTCACCCACATAGCGCACCTTGCCAACCGCGAGGATGGGATGCGGGCCAGTCTTCATCGGCGAGCCGTCCTTCGAGTGGATCATCCAGCCGCAGATCAGCCCGCCGATCTTGTCCTCGGCCACTTCAGCACCGGTAAAGATGCCGACCACACCCGGCATCTTCTTGGCCTTGGCGGTGTTGATCGACTTGATGGTTGCGTGGGCATGCGGGCTGCGCAGGAAATAGGCGTAGGTCTGCCGCGGCAGGTTGATGTCGTCGGTGTAATTGCCCTTGCCGGTGATGAAGCGCAGGTCTTCCTTGCGCTTCACGCGGGCGCCGATTCCGGTTCCGGTCTCGCTCATGTGATTGCCTCCCTTACATGTTCTCGGCGCCGGCTTTTACAGCCGCGACGATGTTATGATAGCCGGTGCAGCGGCAGATATTGCCTTCAAGTTCGTGGCGGATGGTATCCTCGTCGAGCTTCTTGCCCTTGCGCTTGACCATCTCGACCGAGGCCATGATCATGCCCGGCGTACAGAAACCGCACTGCAATCCGTGATGCTCGCGGAAGGCTTCCTGCATCGGATGCAGCTTGCCGTTCTTGGCAAGACCTTCGATGGTGGTGACATCGGCGCCTTCGCAGGCAACCGCCAGGGCCGTGCAGGATTTGATGGCCTTGCCATCGACATGCACGACACAGGCGCCGCATTGGCTGGTGTCGCAGCCGACGTGGGTCCCGGTCAGGCCGAGCTTGTCACGCAGGAATTCGACAAGAAGGGTGCGGCCCTCGACCTCGCCGCAGACCGCCTGTCCATTTACTGTCATAGAAATTGCCGTCATCGACCTCTCCTCCCACACGGTCCCTTGAAACCGGATCAGGTGCAGCATTGCACTGGCACGATTGATGATCCGGCGCGGGACATTCATCTTGGCCGCGCGCATACTCATCCGGCAATCACAGACCGTCAAGTGCGGCGAATGGGCTAATGACAAGATTTATTTTGTGAATGCGTTGATGGTGCAGCGCACACACGAAACCGCTCGCCGTGCCGCCGCGTATGTGGTCAATTGTCCATCAAGCTTGGGAGGCAAATATGCGGCGTATCCTGTTTGTGCTTATGCTGCTGGTCCTCGGCACGGTGGCGCCCCGGGCGCAGACCCTGCCCGCTGCTGACCAAACCGAGATTCAGCGCGTCATTTCGGAGCAGATCGCCGCCTTCCGCGCTGACGACGGGGTTCGCGCCTATGGCTACGCCGCACCGCTGATCCGCCAATATTTTCCAACACCCGATGTTTTCATGTCGATGGTGAAGAAGGGCTATCCGCCGGTCTACCGACCGCAGTCCTTCAAATTCGGCGCCACAGGTGTCGATGCTGCGGGCAACCCGACGCAGCGCGTCACCATCATCGGTCCCGACGGCAAGACCTACGAAGCCCGCTACACCATGCAGAAGCAGCCCGACGGCACCTGGCAAATCAACGGCTGTGCCCTGCTGGAGGTCCCCGGCCTCGACGCCTGATTTTCCCTTCTCCCCTGGCGGGAGAAGGGAAAGAACGATAGAATTTTTTCCAATTGCAATTGCCCTACCTCTCCCAGAGTTTCTCCGTCGGCAAGTTCATCTCTGCTGCCGCACGTATAGGTACGCCGCGATCATCGCTTCGGCGCTGCGGCGGCCGTCGTCCTCGCTGGTTGCGCCGCCAATGACCGAAATACGCATGATCTGGCGCCCGCGCCATGTGGCGGCGCCCGCGAAACACACGCCATCCTGCTGGATGCGGCTGATGCTATCGCGCGTCAGCTGGTCGCGGCAGTGGCGGCAAGTTCAAAGAGGCGGTTGATTTCGTCGGACATGGAATCCACCGGTTCTATGAAGTTCTTTGGCTATATGCCAAGACATACGGATCATGACACCCGATTCACGACTGAACCCGGCCAGCAAGGCCTATGCCGCCGCCACGCTGGCGGCGGTTGGTTGTCATTCGTGGAGACCCGCCTTGCGCAGGCCATCAGTCAATTTGGCAAGATGTTCCGGCCGCCGGATCGGGAAGAAATCCCGGACATTGGAGACACGCAACGTGGGCTCGATTTGCTGCAAGCTCTCGATGGCTTTCAAGCCTTGTTCGGTCCGTCCCAACAGTCCGGCGCTGGCCGCGATCACGCTTACCGTAAGCAGGAAATTCGGCTTCTGCCGCTGCGCCGATTCCGCCCACGACAGCGCCTCGGCATAGCGGCCGGCAAAAAAATGCGCTGTCGCCGAACCCGCCTGCATGTTGAAAAGCTGAAAATCCTGCGGGCTCAGCCGCATGGCATGGGCCATTCGTTCGAGTGCGGCTTCCGGCTCGCCCTGGTAGTTTTTTACCCAGCCGCCGGACAGCCACGCCCAGGCGAAATTTGGATTGAGCACGAGAGCCCGGTCAATCAGGTCCGCAGCGCCGTCGAGGTCGCCGACGACGAAGGCGAGAGCGATCCCGGCTGTCGACAGGGCGACTGCATCATTGCGGCCCAATTCCACCGCCAGCCGGGCCAGCCGTTCGGCTTCGGCGGTCTCTCTGGCGCGATCTGTCACCCAGCCGGTTGCCCGTCGTTGCGCATAGCACCGCGCCGCCAATCCGTAGGCGGACGCGAAGTTGGGATCGAGTTCGATCGCCCGGTAGAAGTGCGCCAGTGCCTCCGCATTGCTCTCTCTGGTCCATCTATGCACGCCCGCCATGCCGCGCAGGAAATAGTCGTAGGCGTCGAGGCTGCCAGTCGGCTTGCGCATTGACCGCTCAATCTCGGCCTGCTCAAGCTTCGGCGCGATCGCACCTACGACGCTCGCCGTCACCTGGTCCTGTAGATCGAATATGTCATCGAGAGCGCCGTCGAATCGCTCCGCCCAAACATGGATGCCGGTTGACGTATCGACGAGCTGGCCGGTGATGCGGACACGGGTTCCCGCCTTGCGTACGCTGCCCTCGAGAATATAGCGGACACCCAATTCGCGGCCGACCTGCTTTACGTCAACGGCGCGGCCCTTGTAGGTGAAGCTCGAGTTTCGTGCGATGACGAATAATGAATTGAAGCGCGACAGGGCAGTGATGATTTCCTCGACCATACCGTCGGCGAAATATTCCTGCTCGGGATCGCCGCTCATGTTCTGAAAGGGCAGCACTGCGATGGAGGGTTTGTTGGGCAGCGCCAGTGCTGGCCGCTGCGCTGCGAATTGGGAACCCAGCCGCACGGCGAAGGCCCTTACCGGCGTGGCGATATTCTTCAGCGACTGCTCGCCCAATTCATCAAACCGCAGATCGAGTTTGTTGCCAACGTGGTCGCGCACGGTGCCGGAGATTGCAACGCCACCCACAGGTGCAATCCCCTCCAGCCGTGCAGCCACATTCACCCCGTCACCGAATATGTCGTCACCCTCAACGATCACATCGCCCAGGTTCACCCCAATGCGAAGCTGGATTGCCTTCTCCTCCTGGAGATCGGCATTGCGGCCCTGCATGCCGCGCTGGATGTCAACCGCGCAGGCCACCGCGTTGACGATGCTCGGGAACTCCACCAACAGGCCGTCGCCCGTGGTCTTGAATATCCGGCCGCTATGCTCAGCGATCTTGGGGTCGATCAGTTCCGCCCGCAATGTCTTGAGATTGTGCAGCGTGCCCGCCTCGTCCTTCCCCATGAGACGGCTGAACCCAACCACATCGGCGGCGAGAATAGCGGCGAGACGGCGTTGGACGCGGGTCTCAGTCATGCGGGACAGACGCCTTGAGACGATCCGAAGAGTGAAATGGTATTGCACCAACATTCGCCGGATGACGTCCGGCTTGCTTGCAAATCTGCGCTCTTTTCACATTTCTGACAAGACTCGGAGCGTTGCCGCAGGCTGTCCGTGCTCGCACCTGTTATTATCGAGCCGTTCACGCCACTTCCAGGGGATCCAGCAATCCTCCGCTGATCGCAGGAATGGGCTGTGGACTGGCACTGCATTGCGCCGGGCGCTGGTTTCGTCCGGCATTGTATCCACCGGTTCTATGAAGTCATCTGGCTATATGCCAAGACATACGGATCATGACACCCGATTCACGACGAAACCCGGCCAGCAAATCCTATGCCGCCGCCACGCTGGCGGCGGTGATTCTGGTCACGTTGATCCTGCTGTGGATGGGCCGCGTGGCCATTTGCAAATGCGGCTATGTGAAGCTCTGGCATGGCGTGGTGTTCAGTTCCGAGAACTCCCAGCACCTCACCGACTGGTACACCTTCTCGCACATTATCCATGGCTTCCTGTTTTATGGCGCGCTGTGGCTCATCGGGCGGCGCTGGCCGCTGGGCCTCAGGCTGTTCATCGCCACGCTGGTTGAAGGCGGCTGGGAAATCTTCGAGAACTCCGATTTCATCATCAACCGCTACCGCGAGGTGACCATCTCGCTCGACTACTACGGCGACAGCGTGCTGAATTCAGCGAGCGACATCCTGGCGATGATCCTGGGGTTTTTCATCGCCTCTCGCCTGCCGGTCTGGGCGGTCATCGCGCTGGCGCTGGCCATGGAACTGATCGTCGGCGCCATCATCAGGGACAACCTCACCCTCAACATCATCATGCTGCTCTGGCCGCTGGACGCCATCCGGCAGTGGCAGGCGGGGGCCTAGCGCCCATATTTCGGGTCCGCCGGTTCGATCAGGAAATAGGCCCAGGGGGTGACATATTTTTCGCCATAGACCAGCACCCGGCAGATGCCGCCGTTGACTGATGTGACCGGGCCTTCCCGGCCATCGGGAATGATGACCTTCTGGCCGACTTCGCACCAGTTGTCGCGGTCTGGTGCGGTATTGATGGCCGTGACCAAGGCCAACACCCCAAGCAGGGCATTCATTGCGCCGTCCTTTTCAGTCCCAGCCCCATTGAATGTCAGTTCCGTCCGAAAATCAAGAACTTCGCAGAGCTGATGGCGGCTTGCCATAGCGCGACCTGAAGCTGCGCGAGAACAGCGGCAGCGACGAAAACCCGCAAGCCACCCCCACCTCGCGCACCCCCATTGTCGAATAGGTGAGCAGCCGTTCGGCTTTCTCCAGCCGCAGCTTGAGGTAAAATCCCATGGGCCTTTCCCCCAGCTTGTCGTGGAACAGCCGCTCCATCTGGCGCAGCGAAATCCCCGCCACGGCGGCCAATGCCGCGG